>CALWEB010000021.1 GCA_944376955.1 uncultured Agathobaculum sp.
CCGCCATGTACGCGGCAGGCACCCGTGCCACCCAGCGCGCGCCGTGCCACAGTCAGCGCTACGGCCATAGCCTGCTCCTTCACTGCACCAGCGGGGGTAATGTCTTGCAGCTGCTCCCAAGAGGAATCACCGGACTCGTTGACCAGTGCGAGGAAGGTATCCATATCTCCCTTTGCCAGCGCGTCTGCCTGCTTCGCGACCCGCTCGTTGTCACCCAGGAAGTGGAACGCGCGAAGAACCGCACGGTCGCCCACGGCCTTGCGCAGTGCAGGCAGGTTTTTCAGCAGATCCGCTTCCTCAATCTCACGCAGCACCTGTTTGCCGAAGTATGCGGCCACCATCCCCATCTCCCGCGGCACAGCAGCGTATTCGTCGGTCAGGTCCGCGTGGTCTGCGCCGCAGTCAATGATGCACAGGGCGTAACCCAAGCTATCCAGATCCACTTGCAGCGCTCGAACAACCGGAGCGGATGGGTCGGCAAAGTCAATCGTTACAGCGCCGCCCACCGAAGATGCAGTCTGATCCATCAGACCGCAGGGCTTGCCAAAATACAGGTTTTCCGCCTTTTGGCCCATCTGCGCAATCGTCACAGGATCAATCTCGTCCCCGCAGAACAGGTGGTTTTCGATGACACCCAGCAGTACCTCGCAGGCCGCCGAGGAGGACAGACCCGAGCCGGGCAGCACGCTCGAAGTGGCATACACATCAAAGCCCGCCACCGTATAGCCGCGCTGAGCTGCCTGCGCCGCCATGCCGCGAACCAGAGCGGCGGTGCTTTCCTTTTCCTCTTCCTTGGGGTCCATCGTGTCCAATTCTACTTCTACCATGGGCCAGCCTTCCGACTGGAAGCGGATGGTGTTGGTGCCATTCGGGCTGGCACAGGCCAAAAAGTCCAGATCGACCGCACCGGCCAGCACACGGCCGTGCTGATGGTCGGTATGGTTGCCGCCGATCTCCGTCCGGCCGGGGGCAGAACACAAAGCGACCGGGGTATCGTCCCCTGCGCCGAAGCACTGCTGGAACTGATCGAGAACTGCTGCGATCCTCTGCCGGGCGGCCGCCAGATCGTCATACAGCAGGTGAGAAATTGCCTCATTCAGTTCCCCAGCATTCAGCGCGCGTCGTACATCGCCCAATTTTTGCATGGTTATCTTCACTCCTTTTCACCCCGCCAAAACGGGGGTACTGTGCGAAACACAGTGTACATGATTTTGTGAAACAGAAAATTGTAAAGCCGCTGCAAAGCAGGCGGGGCCTCCATATTTGCCTTGCAGCGGCTTTTCGCTTTTGTTAAATGGTATCTTACTTCTTCTGCACGTACTTCAGGCAGTCCAGCATAACCGCTACCAGAATGATGATGCCGGAGAACACGAACTGCAGGTTGGTGTCAATGCCCAGAGTGGTCAGGGAGTAGGTCAGGGCGGTGAAGATGAATACACCGACCACAACACCGGAGATCTTGCCGATACCACCGGTGAAAGAGATGCCGCCTACTACGCAGGCTGCGATGGCGTCCATTTCCCAGCCTTGGCCGTAAGCCGCAGAGCCGGAACCGACCATACGGATGCATTCCAGCCAAGCGCCGAAACCATACAGGATACCAGCCATGACGAATGCGCCCACAGTAACCCAGAATACCGAGATACCGGATACCGCTGCGGATTCAGGGTTTCCGCCTACGGCGTAAAGGTTTTTGCCGAACGTGGTCTTGTTCCAGATGAACCACACGATGACGACCGCAGCAACCGCCCACAGGATGATGGTGGGGAAATTGTTGATGCGCGGGATGATCATGTTGGGGATGTTCGGGTCGATTGCACCGAAGGATACGCCCTTGGTGGAATAGGTAACCAGACCGAAGATTACCAGCATGTTCGCCATGGTGGAAATGAACGGATGCATTTTGAATTTCGCCGTGAAGAAACCGGCAATCGTAGTAAATACCGTACACAGAACGATACATACGACCAGCGCCAGAATGACACGGACAAGCGCCGGCAGAGAGGTAAAGTCAAAGATATGACCAAACACAGAGCCGGTGTTGATGCCCTGGTGCATGACGATGGTTGCCGCCGTCATGCCCATACCTACCATACGGCCGATCGACAGGTCGGTACCGGCGAGCAGGATCAGGCCGGCTACACCCAACGCCAGGAACATTCTCGGGGATGCCTGCTGGAGAATGTTCAGGACATTGTTCACCGTCAGCAGCTGCACGTTCTTCACCAGCGGGGTGATGATGCACAGGGCGATGAAAATGATGATAATGGCAATGTACAAGCCGTTTTTCAGCAGGAAGTCACGGCGGTTGAAGGTGTACTTGTAGTTCTCCCACCGCTGCGCCATGGACTCGCCAAAGGTGAAGCGGGACATACGAAGCAGGTCAATGAGGTGAAACTTGTGTTCAAAGGCGGCGTGCTGCCGGTCCTTTACCTCCTGCAGGTTTTTGATCCGCTGCATTTTGGCGTCAAACAAACGGTTTTTGTGGACGTATTTTTCGTCCTTGATTTCATGGGCGTCGCTCAGCTTGGCCATCGTGGCCTGATGCTCCTGATTGAGCTTGGCAACTGCTGCGCGGTAATTCTCCTCAGCAAGCACCTTTTCGTCCCTGCAGCTTGCAATTACCGCCTGATAATAGTCCGTATCGAAATGTGCCTTTAAGTAGTTTTCTGCGTCGCCAATCAGCTTGGCAACTGCGTCCTTGTTTTTGTTCTCTACTGCTTTGGCCTTCTCCAGTTCCCGCTGGAGTTCCTGAATGCGGGTCGCCTTTTCCTGCGCGGTGTAGATTTTATCCCGCTTCAGGCTGTCAATCACGCTCTGGATTTCGATGACCCGGTCGGTGCCCTCTTCGCGAAGGGCATTGATCTGTTCCTGAATATTGCCGACGTATTCGTCGATGGGCTGGCGAAGCTTCGCTTCCTGCTCAGCCGTAAGAATTTTTGTACTTGTTGATGCCATAAGCGATTTCTCCTACTACAGGTATTTTGCGCTAAGCCGCAAAAGCTCTTCCTGATCGGTTTCTTTGGTGTTTACAATGCCGGAGAGATGCCCGTTGGACATGACGCCGATTCGATTGGTGATGCCAAGAATTTCGGGCATTTCGGAAGAGACAACGATGATGGTCTTGCCGCGCTTGGCCATCTGGATGATCAACTCGTAAATCTCGTATTTGGCACCTACGTCGATGCCGCGTGTGGGTTCGTCCATCATGAAGATTTGGGGTTCCCGTTCCAGCCACTTGCCGAAGATGACCTTCTGCTGGTTGCCGCCGGATAGGCTGGAGATCATATCGTCGGGCCCCATGCACTTGGTGTGCATGATCTTGATTTCCTTGTTGGTGGCCTTGATCATCTGGGCATCGGACAAGGCCAGACCGCTCTTGTACTGATCCAGATTGGCAATGGTTGTGTTAAAGGTAAGGTCACATTTGAGGAACAGGCCGTTGGCCTTGCGTTCCTCGGTGATCAGGGCGAAGCCATGTTCGATCGCCTCTCTGGCGCTGTTGAAATTCATCAGCCGGTTTTTAAAGTAGACACGGCCCGCTGCACGGGTGCGCACGCCGAAAATCGTTTCCAGCAGCTCGGTGCGCCCGGCGCCGACCAGACCGTACAGGCCGAAGATTTCCCCTTCCTTCACGTCGAAGGATACATCCTGAAGATAGGGGGCGTATTTTGTGGAGAGGTGCTGCACCGACAAAATCGTGTCTCCCGGGGTATTGTTCACCGGGGGGAAGCGGCTCTCGAGCGAACGGCCTACCATGGCGGTGATCAGCTCGTTCATATTTGTCTCCGCGGAGGGCTTGGTCATGACCAGGTTGCCGTCCCGGAGTACGGAGATCTCATCACAGATCTCAAAAATTTCGTCCATTTTGTGCGAGATGTAGATCAAGGCGATGCCTTGCTCCTTGAGCATCCGCATCATTTCAAAGAGTTTATCTACCTCCTGCACGGTAAGGGAGGAGGTGGGTTCATCCAGAACAATGACCTGCGAATTGTAGGAAATTGCTTTGGCGATTTCACACATCTGTCGTTGGGAAACGGACATATTCCGCATGGGTTGGGTCAGGTTAACCGTCATACCCAGCTTGCGGAACAGTTCCGAAGCTTTCTTTTTCATCCTGCCTTCGTCCACCATACCCACGGAATTGGTGGGGTAGCGGCCCAGAAACAGGTTATCGATTACGTTGCGCTCCAGGCACTGGTTAAGTTCCTGATGCACCATGGCGATCCCGTTCTCCAAGGCATCCTTCGGGCCGGAAAAATTGATCTCTTTGCCGTTCAAAAAGATCTTTCCTTCGTCCTTCTGATATGTGCCGAACAGGCACTTCATCATGGTCGATTTACCGGCGCCGTTTTCGCCCATCAGTCCCATGACCGTTCCGCGCTTGACATCCAGATTGATGTGATCGAGCACTCGGTTTCGGCCAAAGGATTTGCTCATGCCGCGGATTGACAGGACAATATCATTTTTTGCATCTGCCATTCTCGTTTCTCCCGTTTATGCAATATTGACCGGTTGGACGGATCCAGATGATCCATCCCGCATCCTTGGAAAAAGCTATTAGGGAGAAGTCCTTCTTCCGTATGGAGAATCGCTTCTCCCAAGACGGAGAATTCCTTCTCCCTAATAGCATTCGTGTTACTTGTTGTTCAACTTGAAAGAGGTCTGTACCAGAATTACTGGTTCAGCAGAGCGGTGTAGGAAGCAGCATTGTCGGTCTTAACCATGTTGATGGCGAAGGCGTCGTATGCGCTCGGGTTGCTCAGACGGTTGGTGATGTTTGCTTCGGTCTGGCCGTCGCCGCCGATGTACTCAACCTTCAGGTTCAGCAGATCGTCGTAGTTCTGGAGCAGCGGCTGGTAGGTAGCGCTCAGGAAGTTATCAGCAGCGTTGTAGATGTTCAGCCATACGCTCTTTTCCGGGTGAGCGGAAGCATCCAGCTGATTGCTGACAGGCGCGTAAACCTTGGTGGAATCGGTAAAGTCGGTGTAGTTGTCGGCGGTAACCGCTACGTTCAGAGCGTAGTAGGAGCGAGCCGCTTCGTCGTAGTAGTAAACGTCATCGCTCAGCACGTTGCCAGCGTCATCTTCGGTGCCGATACCGGTGTCGATATCCACGCCGTCCAGAGCGTTGCGCAGTACACGGAGGGTCAGGTAAGCCTGAACGTCAGCGTGCTGGCTGATGGTGCCGCCGTAGCCTTCTGCGATAGCTGCAACCGCGTCAGCGTTTGCGTCATAACCGAAGGTCGGAACCTTGTTGGACTTGGACCAAGCGTTGAACATGGACATGCCCATGCCGTCGTTGTTGGAAGCTACGATGTCGATCTGATCGCCGAAGGAGGAAGCCCAGGTGCCGATCGCGTTACCAGCGGTAGCAGCATCCCAAGTTGCGCCAGCGGAGTTCTTCATTTCCTGAGAAGCCAGCTCACGGACGATGTAGGTCTTGCCGTTGACTTCCAGGCTGCCGTCCTTAACTGCGGTAGCCGAGCCGTCAGCGTTGCTGCCGACCGGATCGCTGTTGATAGCGCCATTTGCCTCAACGGCAGTGCCCAGAGCTGCGCGGACGCCGCGGGTACGGGCGATGGAGTCGTTGTGGCCGATATCACCGATGGCCAGTACATAACCGATGATGCCGTCGCCGTTGCGGTCGATGGTGTCGATGTTGGCCTTCACATAATCCAGAATCATGGTACCCTGAAGTTCCGCACCCTGGTTAGCGTCAAAGCCGACGTAGTAAGTATTGTCGTTGAATTGCAGCGCGTTCATATCCAACTCGCCGGTCGAGCTGTTGGAGGGCTGGCGGTTGAACCATACTAAGGGCTTATCCTTGTTCGCGACCGTGGTCGATGCGCTGTCGCCGCTATCCTGTGTATTGGACGCGTTGCTGTCGTTCGAAGAACATGCAACCAAGCTGCACGCCATCGCAGCCGTCAGGGCAAGTGCGAGTACCTTCTTTTTCATAATGATTCTCCTTTTCTCCTTTTGATTTGGGAGGGACGTTCTGCAGAAGATCCGTCCTGCTTGTTTTCATTCTATGGGAAAAGGTTCGGAAAAACAAGGTAAAAAATCACCGCATTAGGTGTAAATTTCATTGAAATTTATGATAATTCGAAAATATTATGTAATTAAATTATGCAGGATGCACAAATTAGCGGGAGTCGAATGCAAACAGCACCTTTTGGCTGTCCACCTCAAAAAGATTATTCCGATCCACAATCTGCGTGGAGGTATCCACCACACGCTCCATCCCGCCGGCCTGACCCGTGAGGAGCTTATAGGCACTCTCCACCCCCAGGTAGCCCATGGCATAAGGGTTCTGCACAACAAGAGCATCCACCGAGCCTTCCTGCAGGCCATCCACGGTGGCCACGTTGGAGTCAAACCCCACCAGGAAAACCCGCTCGGAGAGGCCCATTTCGTCCACCGCCTGTGCAGCGCCCACGCTGGTGGGTTCATTAAAGGCCAGCAGCACGTTGATTTCCGGATGCGCTGTCAGCAGAGCAGCGGTATCCCTTTTGGCATGGTAAGCATCTGCGAGTGTGTTAATGACGCTGATAATCTCGGCGCGGCCGCTTTCGGCAAAGATATCCAGCGCACCACGCTCCCGTTCCTGACCGTTGGCGCTGCTGATATCATAATTAACAATGCCCACTTTCAGTGGTGCCTGCATCCGTTCGAGGGCAGCCTTCGCTGCCATCTGCCCGGCAGCGTAATTGTCGGTGCCGATGTAGGTGCTGACCGCCTCGGAGGCAACGTTGCTGTCGATGGCCACAATTTTGGCGCCCTCCTTGGCAGCGGCATCAATCGCGGCGGCATTGTTTTCATAGTCGATGGCGGAAAATACAATGGCCTGTGCCCCCGCACTTACCGCATCGGCAACCATTTGGTTCTGGGCTTCGTAATCCTCTTCGGTCTCCGGGCCGATAATATTGAGCGTCAGATTATATTCGGTGGCAGCAGCCTCCGCCCCGGCAAAGACGGACAGCCAAAACTCTGTCTGTGTAGACTTGACCACCAGTGCCACCGTATGCTGCTGCGCATAGTTAGTGCTTGCTGTGCAACCGGACAACAGCAAGCACAGCAGCGCGGTCCACACCGCACCCCATCTATTTCGATTCATAATCCCCCTCCTGTATCTTGGGCATCCGAAGCTCTACACAGGTACCAACATCCGGTTCGCTGGTGATATGCAAACCGTACTGCTTGCCAAAATAGATTTGCAGTCGGTCGTTAACGTTGCGGATTCCGATACCGGTACGATCCTTTGGCCCGTGTTTCAAAATAGATTGGATCAGTTCATCGCTCATGCCAACGCCATTGTCCCGGACATCGAACACAATGTCGTCCCCGTCCTGCCGCACCTGTACGGTGATGCACCCCTCGTCTACCAGCAGGTCAAGACCATGGTTGATGGCGTTTTCGATGATGGGCTGGAGGGTGATCTTATTGCAATAGTAGTTTAAGCACGCAGGATCCACATCGAAGTGATAGGTAAACTGGTTTTTATAGCGGTATTTCTGGATTTGCAGATAACTCTCCGCGTGTTCGATCTCCTTGGCGATCGGGATAAGCTCATGCCCCTTGCTGATGCTAATGCGGAACAGTCTGGCCAGCGCATGGATCATCTTGACCGCGTCGGTGTTGCGGCCCTGCTCGCACATCCAAGCGATCGAGTCCAGCGTGTTATATAAAAAGTGGGGGTTGATCTGGGCTTGCAGGGCTTTCAGCTCGGTTTTGCGCAGATTAACCTCTTCTTCGCGCACAGTGGTCATCAGGCGCTGGATGCGCAGCACCATATGTTCGAACGAGCTGGACAGTTCCTGCACTTCCCGGGTGCCGCCGACGGGCAGGTAGGTAAAGTGGTCGGCATCGGTTTCAAACCGTTCCATGGCATCGGCCAGCCCGCGGAGCGGACGCGCCAGCAGACGGGAAAGGAGGACACTGGTCAATACCGCCGCCGCCAGCAGTGCCGCACCCAGCACAAGGGACAGTCGGATCATTTCGCTCAGGCTGCGGTTCACCAGTTCGTCCACATAGCTGACGCCGACTACCCGCCAGTCGCTGCCCGCCACACTGGTGAGGGAGTAAATTACGGTGTCATCGGCATAGGCGCCGTCTTCCAACGCAGCCAGGGACGATGTGTCCTCCGATTTTAAGCCCGCATACAGCAGCTGCTGCTGCGGGTGGTAAACGATGTTGCCTTCCTTGTCCATGAGAAAGCAGTAGCCGCGCTGTCCGATGCTCACATTATTGATATAGGTGGAGATGCTGGAAAAACTGAGATCGAGAGAAACCCAGGCGGTCTGATTGCCCGACTCCAACGGGATGGTCATGGTCACCACCCAAGGGTAATAGCTCTCAAAGATGCTCTCCACATGAGGCGCGGTCATATAGGAACCGCCGGAGGTGCGTGCCCGGTTCAGGTCGAAAGAAAGGTTTTGGTAAATGACCTCCCGGGGTTCATGGTCCAGACACCAGCAGTCCAGCATCTTGCCGGAGGGTGAGTACCCTGTCACGGCCACCACGTCCGGACGGAAGGTCAGAAAGGCGGACAGCAGCTGATCCCGGTTGTCGGCGCTCTCCAGAATGGACCATTCCACCAAAGACATGGCCTGATCCATGCCTTGCAGATAGTTCCCGACCGTGTTGGACACTTGGGAGACCGCTTGGGAGCTGCTGGTGAGGGCGCTCTGCACCATGGCGCTGCGATAACGGTTGAGAAAGAGGAGGATGCAGCAGCACAAGATCACCGTCACCACCCCCACCACCATGGAAACCAGGATGGTAGTGATGCGCAGCCCTGTGCGGGAGACACCATGCTTCACAATGTTTCACCCGCCTTTTCCCGGTCCAGCCTGCGGCGCATGGTGCTGGGGGATTCGCCGCAGTATTTTTTGAAACAGTAGCTGAAATAGTGCTGGTCGATGTAACCGCACCGCTGGGCAATTTCCTGAATCTTCAACGGAGAGGAGACCAGCAATTCCCGAGCAGCCTCCATCCGCTTACGGATCAGGATATTGATGAATGTTTCGCCGGTGTATTTCTTAATGCAGGCGGAAAGGTGGTTGGGGCTGACGGTCAGCATCCCGCTGAGCGAGACCAGCGACAGGTCGGCCTCCATATAATGCTGGTTGAGCGCCTCCAAGGCGCGCTTGCACAGCAGCTCCCCCCCTTTGACGGCCGGCGACAGATCGCTGATAAACTGCGCACCGCTTTCGGTTTGATCTCCCTGACGGAGTGCCTCCATTGCCTCGCGATAAGCATCATGGAGTGAAGTTAAATTGCGCGTCATACGGCTGACACCGATGCGGCAGCATTTTCCCAGCACACGGTCGGCCATTTGGGGGATTTCATCAGCAAGGATGTGCAAGTATTTATCAAAGTCGGAAGGGCTGCCCAGCAAAACCGAGATCACCTTGCCGGACGCAAAGAAATGGGTGCCCCGCAGGTATTTGGTTGCCAACCGGGTCACGGACGCCACAAAGGAAGGCGCGGTGCAATTTGCACCGTCGGTTTCCAGCAAGGTGGATACCATAACGATGTAATAAGGCCTGTCGTCCATATCGCGCAGCAGGCCGCATTGCCGGGCGTATGCCTTTGCCCGCGGTTCGCCATCCGGTTCAGCATAATCATCCAGCACCAGTGGCATCAGCATCGCCGTTTGGAGATCCAGCCCGCCGGGATTTTGGGGGGATGCCTGACGGAACATGGCAAACTGGGTGTCGATCTTCTGCCGAATGATTTGCAGTTCCTTGCTCAGCCCCTCCATGGTCAGTGGTTTGAGCATATAGCTGATGATATTGTACTGAATTGCCTGTTTGGCGTATTCGAAATCATCATAGCCGCTGAGGAACGCAATGTTGGTGGCGGGGCGGATCTCACGCACCTGCCGGGCAAGCTCGATGCCCGAGATGAAAGGCATCCGAATATCGGTAAGCAGCAGGTCTGGCTCACACTCCTCTACCATTTGCAGGGCATCCAACCCATTGCTGGCGCTTCCCACCAGGCGGAAGCCGTAGTCCTCCCAAGGGATCATATTGCATACTGCTTCTCTTAATTCATCCTCATCGTCTGCGACAATCACGGAATATAATGTTTTCGCGGTCATAGCGGCATCTGTCCTTTCCCCGCCTAGGCGGCATTGGGATTCTGATGTGCAATATTATACCAAATTTCTCCCTATCCCGCAAAACAAATTCTGCCACCGATAAATATGAGGAAAGGCGGTTTTGTGTCCATATGATAACAAAAACGGGTGGTGTTTTTGCGTGAAAAATACTCGCCACACGGCTAACTGCAGATCCTGCCGTCATCCTGCACACACCGCTCGCCTCGCTGACGCGCAAGCCCTGTTGCAACAAATGCAGGAGCAGCGCTTGGATTGGTATTCCCTTTTTACACCCTACAATCGAGTAACCGGCAGCCCACCAATATGCTTGTCAAATAACGGAGCAGATTTGGCATATCGGTCATATTACCGCCGCATCTCTGGAATGGGAAATTGACAAGCCCCTCATTTTTTCGTATAATTATTGATATCTATTCGATAGTATACAAAAGGCCCGTTCCGGTTCATGGATCGCGTTTTTTGCATATAAATTGGCATTTCCGCTTTCTCGATGCGGCATATGCCCGGTCATAGCATCAAATTTCTTCAGGGAGACACATGTATATGGCAACACGTTCCAACAGAACCGAACAAATTGTGCAATATTGCAAAGAGAACATCAATTCCGGCAACTGGAAAGTCGGTGAAAAAATCCCTTCCGAAAACCAGTTGACAGAGATTCTGGGTGTCAGCCGCGCCAGTGTGCGAACCGCTTTGCAGCATTTGATCGGCTTGGGCGTATTGGAAAGCCAACACGGTAAAGGCACCTTCCTGTTGGAAAATCAGGTGGATGAAAAGACAGAGAGTGAGTACAAGGTTACCTCGGAGGACTGCAAAGACATCCTCAAAGTGCTGGAATTCCGCCGGATCGTCGAAAGCGAGGCTTGCCGTCTTGCCACCCAAAAGGCAACCCCCGAGTTGATTGAACAGTTGCAAAATTATCTGGATATCATGGCGGCAAATAAACGTCCGGAAGAGCAGGACACCTTTGTGACCGCCGATATGGAATTTCACGAAGCGATCTGTGCCGCCACCCAAAACCCCATTTTGGAAAAAAGCGTCACCAAGGTTTTTGATGAAACACGCAAAAACCATTCTCAGCTGCGTTCCCTTTTCGGTTACCGAGACGGTATCTATTATCACACCCTGATTCTCAGCGCCATCCGTTCCGGCGATGCCGACAGCGCCCACGACCTGATGTTTGAACATATGCAAAACGCTATCGACAAGCTCAACAGCCGGACCGAATCCGAGTCTAAAACCCAATAACGCTCATGGAATACCATACGTTTGCAATCGCGCATACCCATTTTCTTTGCAGCGTATGGCATTTTTATTGTGCATCATTCACAATACCCACCCCAAATGTGTTGTGTAAAACGCGGGAATTGTATTTTGGAGGGATTTATTTTGTTTTTTTCGTGTTGACAAATGATCGCTGCATTGTATAATTGGAGCATAACTTGTCAGACAAGAAAAACCAATTTCCCTTAATTTATCCACAAATACGCCTTATCTTGTCAGACAATTAAAGGGTGAGGTGTGAACAAGGAGGCAATTATGGCAGTAAAAATCAAAAAGGTCAGAGTAATCTGTACGGCGCCGGAAGGCATCAACCTGGTGGTGGTCAAAGTGGAAACCAACCAGCCCGGGCTGTACGGTTTGGGCTGCGCGACCTTCGCATACCGCCACCTTGCGGTGAAAACGGTGGTGGAAGAGTATCTCGATCCCCTGCTGCGCGACCGTGATGCGGAAAACATTGAAGAATTGTGGCAGCTGATGCACCAAAACGCCTATTGGCGCAATGGTCCGATCAGCAACAATGCCATTTCGGGTGTTGATATGGCCCTTTGGGATATCAAAGGCAAGCTGGCAGGTATGCCGCTGTATCAGCTGTTCGGCGGCAAATGCCGCGAAGGCATCCCGGTTTACCGCCATGCGGACGGACGCGATCTGGAAGAGTTGTGTGACAACATCCTCCGCTTCAAAGAAATGGGGCTGCAAACCATCCGCTGCCAGTGCGGCGGCTACGGCGGCGACGCGTACGGCATGACGCCTTCCACTGCACCGGAAAACGCGCCCAAGGGCATTTATCTGGACTCCCGTCAGTACATCCGCGATACCGTCAAGCTGTTTGAGGGCATCCGCGCCAAGATCGGCTATGATATGAATCTGGTACACGATGTGCATGAGCGCATTGCTCCGGTGGAAGCCATCCGTCTGGCGCGCGAACTCGAGCCGTACGACCTGTTCTTCCTGGAAGATCCGGTTTCCATTGAGCAGACCGCTTGGCTGCGCGAACTGCGCCGCCAGACCACCATCCCGATCGCGGAAGGCGAACTGTTCAACAACCCGGCCGAATGGAAAACCCTGATCACAGAGCACCTGATCGACTTTATCCGTGTCCACATCAGCCAGATCGGCGGCATCACGCCCGCCCGCAAGCTGCAGATCTTCGCAGAGCAATTCGGCGTGCGCACTGCATGGCACGGTCCCGGCGACATGTCCCCGCTGGCCCACGCCGCCAACATCCACATCGATCTGGCCGCACAGAACTTCGGCGTGCAGGAGTGGAGCGGCATCGAACCGCCCAACTTCGTCATTCAGGAACTCAAGGGGCCGCACGGCGCACTCCTCGAAGTATTCCCCGGCCTGCCCGAATACCGCAACGGCTATGTTTACGCCAACGACAAGCCCGGCCTCGGCGTCGATCTGGATGAAACCGAAGCGGCAAAATATCCCTGTGAGAACACCGTCACGCTCTGGACACAGACCCGCAAACGCGACGGTTCGCTCCAGACACCGTAACAGGAAGGGAGACTGCTATGAGAATGAAAGGAATTGCTGCGGCGGCCACCTGTATTGCACTGGTGTGCGCTGCCGGCAGCATCTGGTACGATTCCCGGCCGATGACCAATCAGGACGGTACGATCACACTGCGCATGGCACAAACGTCTTCCGAAACCGGCGCGATCGGCCAGGAAATGAACCGCTTTGCGGAACTGATCCAGGAACGGACCGACGGCAAATATGAAATTGAGGTTTATCACAACGGCCAGCTTGGCGCCGAAATCGACACGATCGAGGGCTGCCAGATGGGCACGATTGATATTACGGTGGTCAACCAGTCCACACTCGGCAACTTCCTGCCGGAGTTTCAGGCGCTGGATATCCCTTATCTGATCACCTCCAACGAACAGGCCGACCGGGTGTTCCTCGGGGAAATCGGTGATGAATTCCTCGACAAGCTTTCCAGCGTGCAGCTGTATGGCTTGGGTATCTGGGAATCCGGTTTCCGCAACCTGACCAACAGCAAGGTGGACGTGGAGTCGGTAGAAGATGTGCAGGGCCTCAAAATCCGCACGATGGAAAACCTGATCCACATTGATTTCTGGCGCGCGATGGGCGCAGACGCAACCCCGATGGCATGGAGCGAAGCCTACACCGCCATGCAGCAAGGTGCGCTGGACGGGCAGGAAAACCCCTCTACCGTTATCCTGACGAACAATGTGGCACAGATCAACGACCGTCTTGCCATCACGGAGCACGCCTACTCGACCGTATTCCTGATTATGAGCCCGGCAACCTGGGCCAGCCTGGATGCAGAAACCCAGCAGATCTTCCTGGACACCATGAAAGAATGCAGCATCGAAGAACGTGCAATCAACCGTCAGATGGATGCCGAAGCCGTTGCCCAGCTGCAGGAGCAGGGCATGACCGTTACCTATCCGGACAAGCAGGGCTTCATTGATGCCGCTGCCGACCTCTACGCCGAATGGGAACAAGAGTATGGCGATATCATTGCGCGCATCAACGCGCTGGCAGATGAGGGGGATGAAGATGAAAGCGTTTAAAACAATCTTCCACAAGGTGCAGTCGGTATTTGACAATATCGTCAGCCTTTGCCTGATCGCCATGATCGCCGTTGTGTTCATCCAGACGTTCTGCCGCTTCGTTATTTTTTACAGCCTGCCCTGGTCGGAAGAACTCTCCCGCTATCTGTTTGTCGCGGTGATCGTTCTGGGTGCCAACCTGGCCATCACCCGCAAGCTGTTTGTGCGCATTGAGATCATCGACAACTATCTCAAGGGCAACGCGGCAACCGCCATGCTGGTCATCCGCAAGCTGATTGCGATTTTTGTCAACACCGTGTTTACTTACGGCAGCTACCGACTCATCCTGATCGGCAGCTATCAGACCAGCCCTGCTATGGGCTTGCCGATGGGCGCACTCTACGCGCTGATCCTCATCGGTTACCTGATGAATGTGCTGGCCTGCATCATCGACCTTTACAATTTCTGTACCAACGCGGACGAAGAGGAGGCGAAATAATTTATGGAAGCAGCAGCTGTTGCTCTGGTAGTTGTCCTGATCGTTGCCATGGCCTGCGGCATGGAGATCAGCTGGTCCCTCGGCCTTGCCTGTACGGTAGCGGTATTACTGGACCCCAAGCTCACGTTTGTCGTACTCGCACAGCGTATTTTTGCAAACTCCAACAGCTTTTCCATGCTGGCGATCCCGGCCTTTATGCTGGCCGGCGATATCATGTCCAAGGGCGGCCTTTCCAAACGGCTTGTTGCCTTTGCCGACTCCTTGGTTGGCTGGATTTCCGGCGGTATCTCGCTGGTTTCCATCGTGGCCTGTACGTTTTTCGCCGCGATTTCCGGTTCTTCTGTTGCCACCACCGCGGCCATCGGCGGCCTGATGTACCCTGAAATGGTCAAGCGCGGCTATCCCGAGGATTATTCGGCAGCCGTTCAGGCAATCGGCGGCACACTGGGCATCGTTATCCCGCCCAGCATTGTCATGGTAATTTACGGCAACATCACCGGCGTCGCGGTTGGCGAACTGCTGATGGCCGGTATGATTCCCGGCATCCTGTGCTGTGTTTTCCTTTGCACCTATGCCTTTGTCAAGGCAAAGCGCAGCCACTTCCCCAAGGCAGATCATTTTTCCTTCAAACGCTTCCTGACCTCGTTTAAGGATGCCGTTTGGGCGCTGATCATGCCGATTATCATCTTGGGCGGCATCTATGCCGGCATCTTCACCCCGACCGAATCCGCCGTTGTCGCGGTGGTATACGGCATCATCGTATGCCTTGCGATCTACCGTGAAATCACGCTCAAAAGCGTGTGGTCGATCATCAAAAGCACAGCCGTCGGTACCTCCAACCTGATGATTCTGGTGGTAACCGCGCAAATGTTCGGCTGGCTGATCTCCTATTACCAGATCCCGCAGTTCGTCACCGAAATCATGGTATCCCACGTTTCCAATACGGCGATGTTCTGGGCGATCGTCATCGTACTGCTCTGCATCTGCGGCATATTCCTCGAAGTCGGTGCCACCAACCTCATTCTTGCACCCATCCTCGCGCCGATCGCCGTGGCCTTCGGTATCGACCCCATCCAGTTCGGTCTGGTCTTTGTCTTCCTGCTGGCCATGGGGCAGGCAACGCCGCCGTTCGGCACCTGCCTGTTTGTTTCCTGCGGCCTGAGCGGACGCACGGTCGGCGGTATCTCCAAACAGATCCTGCCCTTTGTCCTTGTGGAGATCGGCTGCGGCATCCTGTTTGCCATGATCCCCGCATTGTCCACGTTCTTACCCAGTCTGATTGCCTGATGCAGCCCCAACCGGCTGCCCCGGCACCGTCATAAAAGGAGAAATGTTTTATGAAAGAAACCATGCGCTGTGTCGTCATCCCGGAACCACACAAGTTTGAAATCCGGGAAGTACCCGTCCCCGAACTGCAAAACGAGGACGAAGTCCTCATCCAGATGAAGTCCGCCGGCGTCTGCGGCAGTGACCATCACATCTATCACGGCCTCAACCCGTGCTCGACCTATCCGCGCATCCCCGGCCACGAAAACGCGGGCGTGATCGCCAAAGTCGGCGCAAATGTCAAAAACGTCAAGGTTGGCGATCATGTCATCGTTGACCTGATCCACACCTGCGGCACCTGCTATCAATGCAAAATCGGCCGCAAAAACGTCTGTGAGCATGTCTCTGTGCGCGGCTCTGGCGCAGACGGCGGCTGGCGCGAATACTTCACCGCACCAGCATCCGAAGTGTATAAGATCGACGACAGCGTAGACTGGAAGGATGCAGCATTGGTCGAGCCGTACGCAATCGGCGCGCACTGCACTGCCCGTGCCCGCATTGTCCCGGACGACGTGGTGTTCATTCTGGGCACCGGCACGATCGGTTCGATCATTTTGCAGACCTGCAAAGCCAAGGGCTGCAAAACCGTTATCTGCTGCGACATTGACGACGCCTCGCTGGAACGCGCCAAGGAATACGGCGCCGACTACGTCATCAACTCCAAGACCGAAGACGTGCTGCTGCGCGTTTCCGAGATCACCGGAGGCCACGGCGTCACCGTCGCCTTTGACTCCGCCTGCTTCCCCGGTTCGCTGACCATGTGTATGCAGCCCGGCATCCTGTGCAACGCCGGCCGCATGGTCCCGATGGGCTTCTCCACCGCCAAGGAGGAGATCACGCAGGCCATGATCAACCAGCGCGAGCTAGACGTCATTGGCTCTCGCATGTCCTGCTATCAGTTCGAGCCCACCATTGAACGCATGGAAAAGAAGGAATTCAACACCAAGGGCATCGCCACCATGTTTGTCCCGTTCAGCCAGATTGAAAAGGTGTTTTACTACATGGATCATCCCTGCGCGGAGTCCAAGAAAATGGTCATTCTGTTTGACGAATAAATCCCACAACCATCACTGATACTATCAAAGGAGCGTTTTTAAAATGGCATACGATTACAAAACAATGTTCAATGTTTCCGGCAAGCACGCGATCGTAACCGGCGGCGCACAGGGACTTTCCCGCGGCATGGCGGAAGGCCTGCTGGAAAACGGCTGCAAGGTTGTCCTGATCGACATCCAGAAGGAAAAGCTGGAAGCGGTTTGCGAAGAATACCGCAAAATGGGTTATGAAGCGTACGGCGTATGCGGAAATCTGGCCGACCGCGCGCAGATTGACACCATCTTTGACCAGGCCATGGAAATTCTGGACGGAAAGCTTGACATCCTCATCCCGGCAGCCGGCGTGCAGCGCCGCCACCTCCCCGAAGAATTCCCGGTGGAAGAGTGGGATCTGGTGCTGAACATCAACCTCAATGCCGTATTCCTGATGATCCAGAAGGCGCTGCGCATCATGCTCAAGCAGCCGACCGGCGGCAAGATCATCACCATCGGCTCGATGGTCACCTGGTTCGGCGGCACGACGGTTCCGGCCTACACCGCTTCCAAGGGTGCGGTATCGCAGCTGACCAAGAGCCTTGCCGTAGACTGCGCGGGCCGCAATATCAACATCAACTGCATCTGCCCGGGCTACATGGACACCGAAATGTGCGCCAACATGACGCAGGCACGCAAGGATGAATGCACGGTCCGCATCCCCGCAGGCCGCTGGGGCACCCCGGACGATCTGAAGGGTCCGGTGCTGTTCCTCGCCTCTTCTGCTTCGGATTACCTCAACGGCGCCACCATCCCCGTGGACGGCGGCTACCTTGTAAAATAAAGCAAAGCTTCCTTTTCTCTTTCTCATTACAGCACCCCCTGCGCAGCTTACCCATCCTGCGCAGGGGGTGCTGTTTGCCTGTATACCCCCAGTGTCACGCCAATCCTGCTATGCACTCCCCTTGTCATCGTTCTGAAAACCACATAATGTTCATTTCCTCCCACAAATGCACTTTTACTTTTCGCCACTTTCTGGTATAATAGATTGGAATAACTCCAACTCATCCACCGTTTCAGCCTCATAGGCAACACCACACTGCCATGGCGAAAACGCATGGAAGTCTGCTGATAAATGGGGAACATATATGAAAGAGAAAAAACTGGTTATCACGGGCATGGGCGCGGTCACGCCTATCGGCATCGGGGTTTCCGCCTACTGGGACGCGCTGGTTTCCGGCCATTGCGGCATCGGCCGGATCACGCGTTTTGACGCCTCGGGCCTTCCGGTGCAGATTGCAGCTGAGCTGAAGGACTTTGACCCTGCCGACCACATGCCAAAGACCCTCGCACGCACGATGGATCCGTTCATGCAGTTCGCATTTGCGGCGGCGCAGGAAGCGCTGGAGGACAGCGGCCTTGCCATCGAGCCGGAGGCCGACCGCATCGGTATCGTCATGGGCACCGCCATGGATGGCGTAACCACCGTCGCGCAAACGCAGGCCGCTTATGACGCTGGCCACCGCGTCGGGCCGCGCTTTGTGCCCATGACCATCGGCAACATCGCGGCCGCGCAGATCGCCATTGCACGCGGCATCCGCGGACCGAGCCTGACACTCAACACCGCCTGCTCGGCGGGCGGCGACGCGATCATGACCGCCGCCATGCTGCTCCGCTCAGACGAGGCGGATGCCGTACTCGCGGTCGGCGGTGAAAGCATCCTATGCCCGATCGTCGTATCCGGCCTTTCGCAAGCCAAGGCGCTCTCCCGCCGCAATGATGATCCCGAAACCGCCTGCCGTCCGTTCGACGCGGAGCGGGACGGGTTTGTCATCGGGGAAGGCGGCGGCGCGCTGCTGATTGAAACCGAAGAACACGCGTTGGCGCGCGGCGCAAAGATCCACGCTGTGCTGGCCGGTTATGCCAACACCTCGGACGCGCACCACGTCACTGCCCCCTGCCCGGATGGCGCAGGCGCAGCGCGTTGTATGCAGCTGGCGCTGAAAAAAGCGGGGATGCAGCCGTCCGATATCGGCTATATCAACGCGCACGGCACCTCGACCCCGCTCGGTGATAAGGCCGAGACGCTTGCGGTCAAAACCGTGTTCGGCGGGCGTGAAAGCGCGCCCCCCATGTCCTCGACCAAGTCCGCAACCGGCCACCTGATGGGCGCGGGTGGCCTGACTGAGGCCATCGCCTGCATCAAGGCGGTCGAAACCGGCATCCTGCCGCCGACACTGCACCTGACTACTCCTGATCCGGACTGCGATCTGGATTATATCCCGAACCAAGCCCGTCGGGCTTGCATTTCCGCCGCGATGTCCAATTCGCTGGGCTTTGGCGGCCAGAACTCGAGCATTATTGTTTGCAACTACCAGAAATGAGGCGAATCCCACTTTGCAAGATCAGTACATCTATGATGTGACGATGTTCCGCGAAACGTTTGAAACGCGGTTTACCTATTTGAATGGTTTTCTGCGCAATGTTTCGCGCTTTGGCAGCCGTCCCGCCCTGCATGACCCACTCTCCGGCCGGCGCTGGACCTATGCCCAGCTCAATGCGGAGGCCAACCATCTGGCACACGCACTACGCGCGGACGGTGTAGGCAAAAACGACGTGGTCATGTTTACCCTGCTCAACTCGCCCGAATTTGTGTTCTGCTATCTGGCCGCGCACAAAATCGGCGCGATTGCCTGCCCGGTCAACTACCGGCAAGGCGCGGGCGAAATCGCGCTTGTGATCGACGACAGCCGCCCCAAGGCCTTCTTCTATGACGCAGAATTTGGGGCATTGTCCGGCGGCGCGCTCGAGATGTGCGAGTGCAGGCCGGAAACCATCGTCATGGTGAATTACAAGGGCGGCGCGGCCGCACCTTCCGGCCACACGCGCTATGAGGATTACGTCGCCGGGCAGCCGGAAACCGATCCCCCGATCGACTTTGCGCCGCATATCTACGACGAAACCACCCGGCTTTACACCTCGGGTACGACTAACCGCCCCAAGGGTGTGCCGATCAACAACGTAAACGAAGTGCTGTCCGCGCACGATGTGATGATGCACTTCCCGCTCGGCCCCACCGACCGCACAATGAACATGACCCCGTGGTTCCACCGCGGCGGCATCCACTCAGGCGGGCCGTGCCCCACGCTGTACGCGGGCGGCGAGGTGGTCATCCTGCGCGACTTTGCACCCAAGCGCTGCTTGGAATACGCAGAAAAATACCAGATCTCGTTCCTGATTGGTGTGCCGACCATCATTGCGATGCTCGCACGCACACAGGAGCGCACGCCTGCCGACCTGTCCGCGCTGCGCGGCATCGTCACCATGGGCGCACCATTTGAAAAAGCTGCCTGCGAAAAATACATGCAGCTTCTCACCCCCAACATCTTCAACGGCTACGGCACGACCGAAACCTTCTGGAACACCTTCCTGCGCCCGTTTGACCTGCCGGATATGGCCGGCTCCGCCGGACGCTCCTGCACGGATGACGAGGTACGGCTGGTCATGATCCGCGAGGACGGCACGCACGCCGAACCCGAGCAGACCGTCCCGCGCGACGGACAAACACCGGGCGAAATCATCATTTCCTCGCCCGCCAAAAGCGCGTTCTGCTATTTCAACAACCCGGAAATGACCGCCCAAAAGTTCTATAAGGGCTGGCTATACACGGGCGACGTCGGCGTATGGGATGAAAACGAGTTTATCACCGTATCCGGCCGCAAGGACGATATGATTGTGTCCGCAGGTGAAAACATCTACCCTACCCAGATCGAAGCGGTGCTCAACGAACATCCCAAGGTGGCGGAAAGCGCGGTCATCGGCGTACCGGATCCGCTGCGCGGCGAGGTGGTTGCAGCATATGTTGTCCCGTCGGACGACAGCCTGACCGTGGAGGAACTGAAGGACTACTGTGTTCACAGCCCGATGCTGTCCTCCTACAAATGGCCCCGCCTCTACCTCATTGTCAAGGAACTGCCGCACACGGCAACCGGTAAATTGATGCACTACAAACTGCGTCAGCAATACGAAAACAAGTAAAAAAGACGGCTTGAGACATGCTCAAGCCGTCTTTTCTGTTTTTAGGCTGCATTTTCGTTTGGTGCATCCGCCCGCCCAAGTAGGCGGCGGTAGGTCAGGTCGATTGCAAACGCACCGAGCGGCGCGGTGATCAGGATGGCCAGCACCGCCACGGTCAGCACGATCTGCCCGCAGCCCAGCCCCATGCTCAGCGGCACCGAACCGATTGCGGCCTGCACCGTCGCCTTGGGCGTATAGGCAATCATGCAGAACAGGCGTTCCTTGGCGGAAAGCGGCGTGCGCAGCAGGCAGACAAACACGCCCGCCATGCGGAACACCAGCGCCCCCAGCACGACCAGAACAGCTGCCGCACCTGCCGACGCAGCATAGCCGATGTCCACCGTTGCGCCGACCAGCACAAACAGCAGCACCTCTGCTGCCACCCACAGCCGGTTGTACTTGCCGGACAGACGCGCGGCCAGTTCCGGACGGCGGCGGTTGATCGCAATACCGCAGCTCATCACCGCAAGCAGGCCGGAAAACGGCACAATACCCTTGACCGCATTTTCGAGCGCGACAAACAAGAACGACAGGCTGAGCAGCACGACCACCTTAACTGAGTCGCGCACATGGATGCGACGATAAACCGCGCCGAACAGGACGCCCACCGCAAGGCCAACGGCAATTCCGGTCACAATCGAGACCGGAATCTGCACAAAGGTTGCCGGCGAAAACGTGCCGCCCTGCGCAAGGCCGGTAAACGCAGTGAACATCACAATGACAAACACGTCGTCCACTGACGCGCCCGCCAGAATCATCTGCGGGATGCTGCGGCGTGTACCAAAGCCCAGTTCCATCAACCGCAGCATCTTGGGCACGATCACCGCGGGCGAAACCGCCGCCACGACCGCTCCCATGATCGCGGCATCCAGCAGCGAAATGCCGAGCAGTCGCGGCGCCAGCGTCACCATGCCCACGATTTCAAAGCACGCAGGCACAAAGCACAGCAGCACCGCCGGACGGCCCACCTTTTTCAAATCCTCCAGATTAAGCGACAGGCCCGCGCGCGTCAGGATGATGATGAGCGCAAGCTGCCGCAGATCGGCCGAAATCCCCAGAATGGATGGGTCGAGCAAATCGAGTACATACGGCCCGAGCAGGATGCCGGTCAACAGCATCCCCAGCAGGCTGGGCAGCCGCAGCCGCGTCACGATCCACCCCAGGCTCATCCCCACCAAAAAAATCAGAGCCAGACTTGTCAGCATATTGTTTTCCTCCTTATTTTCCCGTTTGCAGGCACAAAAAAAGCTGATAACCCTGCAAACACTTGCAGAAGTCATCAGCTAATCAGCGGTTTAGGCTTTTATGCCACGGGAGAACTTCATTCCCTCGGATGGTATTATACCCCGCCGCACGGCTTCTGTCAAGCTGGATGACGCGTCTTCCGCGCAATTTGTAAACAAACGAAAAATTTCCGGCTTTTTACTTGACTTTATCAAGCAACTGCCTTATACTTGACAAAGTCAAGAAGGGAGCATCCAAAACATGATTCAAACGCTGGCGTACTATTCCACTGTTTTGTCCCGCAGCTTCGCCGCCTATACCGCGCGCATTCTCGAACAAATCGGGCTGAGCCAAGGGCTGCTGTACCTGCTGCTTTACGTCGGGCGGCATCCCGGCTGCACCCAATCCGAACTGACCGAAGCACTCGGCTTGGACTGGGGCTACTGCCAGCGCAGCACGCTGCGGCTGGTGGAAGATGGGTTCTTCCTGCGGGAAAAGCACGGCCGCGCCTACCACCTCTCCCTAAGCGAAAAAGGCACGCAGGCGTTTCAAACCAGCCATCAGGTCTTTTTCGATTGGGATAACGAAATTCTGCAACCGCTGAGTAACGAAGAGCGCACGCAGCTGCTGACGCTGCTCGCCAAAGTCAAAGAAAAGGAAGCGAATACCAAGCTATGTACGAGACGATAAACAGCCCGGTTAATTACGGTGGGCTGACCCTAAAAAACCGCATCATCTTTGCCCCGACCTCGATGGGGCTGTCTGAGGAAGAACTGATCGCCCGCTATCGCGCGATCGCCGCAGGCGGCTGCGCAATGATCATCATCGGAGACGTGCCGGTGCTGAACCACGGTTTCGGCCCGTCGCTCTATACGAAAAAGGGCTTTGCCCTCTATCAGCGCATCGCCCAAACCGTCCACGCCGAAGGCTGCCTGCTGTGCGCCCAGCTGCACCAGTCGGATTCCAACGTCAAGGCGATGCTGAAATATATCCCGGGCGTGCTGACCAAGCGCATCAGCATGGCCGACCTGCGTCCGCTGCTCAACGAACAGGTTGCGCCGTACATCACCCACCTACCGCTGCGCAAAATCCACGAGATCACCGAAGGGTTTGGCGAAGCCGCCGTACTTGCGCGCAAAGCCGGCTTTGACATGGTGCAAATCCATGGCGACCGTATGTGCGGCAGCTTCAGCTCGACAGTATACAACCACCGCACGGACGAATACGGCGGTAGCCCGGAAAACCGTGCGCGCTTCGCTGTTGAGGCCGTACAGGCGGTGCGGCGCCGTCTGCCCGACATCCCGATCGACTACAAGCTGGCCGTGCGGCAGGAAAACCCGCACTACGGCAACGCGGGTGTATTGCAGGAGGAACTGCCGGTATTCGTCCCGCTGCTGGAACAGGCAGGCGTGACCAGCTTCCATGTGACACTGGCCAACCACGGCGAACTGACCGATACCATCCCGCCCGCCAACCATGCGTTTTTCCACGAGGAAGGCTGTTTTTTGCCGTTCTGCGACGAGGTACGCAAACTGACCAAGCTGCCCATCTGCGGTGTCGGCGGACTGACGCGCCCGGATTTTGTCGAGCAACAGCTCGCTTCCGGCCGCATCGACTGCGCCGCGATGAGCCGCCAGCTGATCGCTGACCCGAACTGGCCGCGCAAGGTCTGCTCCGGCCATGCAGACAATATCCAGCGCTGCGTGCGCTGCAATAAAAAGTGCCTTGGCGGCATGATGGCGCACCAAGGCGTACACTGCATCTATGAAAGGAAGGACAACGCATGACTTACGCAATCGTTTACAGCAGCAAGACCGGCAACACCCGTTTGCTGGCAGAAACCCTCCGCGACACCCTGCCCGCCGATGACTGTCTGTATTGCGGCACGCCGAGCGACGAGGCCCTGCGCGCTGCACGCATCTACGTCGGCTTCTGGACGGACAAAGGCACCTGCGACGCGGATACTGCGACATTCCTGTCCCGTCTGACCACGCAGGAGGTTTTTCTGTTCGGCACAGCCGGCTTTGGCGGCGCTCCGGAATATTTCGACAAAATCCTGTCCGCCGCGCGCCAGAATCTGCCGGACAGCGTGACCGTGTGCGGCAGCTACATGTGTCAGGGAAAGATGCCCACAGCCGTGCGCACCCGCTACGAGGCAATGGAGGACAGCCCGCGCCGTCAAATGATGCTCGATAACTTCGACGCTGCCCTGTCCCACCCGGATGCAGCCGACTTAACGCGGCTGCAAAACGCGGTGCAGAACGGGTAAGGCGCTCTAACAGCCGATTGACTGCGATCCGATACCCAAAAGGGGATGCCTGTGATCAGGCATCCCCTTTTTCTGTCTCAACGGTTCGGTTTATGCTGCAAGAATGCCGGACAGAAGCTGGAACGCTTCCGCACGGATGATCAGGTTGTTCAGACGCAGCGTGTTGTCGTCATACCCGTTCATCTTGCCCTGTGAAACCAGTCCTGCGATCGAGGACTGCGCCCACGCCGGAATCGTCCCGGCATCGGTGAACGCGTCCAGTACGGACAGGTCATCCGACGAAATCTTTGCCGCGCGGGCAATCATCACCGCCACCTCGGCGCGCGACGCCACATTACGACCATTCATGTGACCCTTGTCGTCGCCCTGCATAATACCGGCATCCTTCGCCGCCTGCAGCACACCCGCTGCCCATGCGGCGGAGTTGTCCGCCGGATCGAGTTTTGCATCAGCTACCGGCTCCAGCCCTAGAGCATTGACCAGCAGAGACGCCACTTCCTGCCGTGTGATGCGGTCCTTCGGACGCACGCTACCGGTATCGTCACCCTTGACGATGCCGCGTTCCATCAAATCCCGGATGGTGTCCTCCGCCCAGTAGCCGGACGGGATATCCCAGCCGACCTCACCGCTCGGCCCAGAGGGTTCGGACGGCTCTACCGGCGTGCCTTCGTCTGCCTTGCCTGAATAATCGTCAAAATCTGCAGACAGCGCGCGGTATACATCCGCAGACTGATGGCCTGCGCCGTCCGCAAAGGTGCCCTTTTTCCAATCCGCCCAAGTATTCCACGCGGTTTCATTGCCAGCCTTGAGCGTGTAAGTGTTCAGGACAGGCAGATAGCTTGCATCCGTACCCAGATCGGACGTGAACTTGGTGACGATGCGCATGTAAGCACCTTCACCCGCGCCGGTCAGATCGATCGTGCCGGCGCCGTTTTCCAGCGCGTACTGCTTAGAACCCGACACTGTCTTGCCGTCCTGCGAGAACTCCACCGTCGCGTCGATCTTCGCGCCGCCTTCGATCACCGCGTCATAAGCAAGGGACTCAGGCGCACCGGATACCTTCACCCATTCGGTGGTATGCGTACCGGTCTGTACGATGTTCGCCGGGTCGAAATCCAACCAAAGCACCATATCGCTGCTCTTCGGGCCCGCTGCTGTCGGATTACCGTGTACCGAAGCGACCTCGCTCTCGGTCAGCTTGCTCTGGTACAGGCGGGCCTGCGAAATCTCGCCCGCGAGCATGGTGCGGTCAATGCCGCGGCCACGGTTGGTCAGCAGAGCGCCGGTGTAGGAGAAGCCGATGTAAGTGGAAGCACCCGGCCAGTTCTTGATCTCGGAATCAAACGCCGGAGCGTCAATATGGCCGCTGTGGTACTTGTTCTGATAAGAGTCGCCGCCGGTTGTGCGGTCAAAGCCGCCGACATACTGCACCCACTCGCCCTTCTTGATGCCCGCGTTGTCGTCCGCGTCGTCATCGTTCCAGAAGAACTCGCCGTTGTCGTTGTCAAAACCGATGCCGACCGTGACCTTGCCGGTCGCGCGCACCGCCATGCGGTACAGGTAATTGGTGCCCCAGCCAATCGACACACCCTTGGTCATCAACGGGTTATGGTCGCGCCCGGTCGGGGTCAGCGTGTCGATGCCGGTGCCCGGGCAGTTCGGGAGCTTGGCCCAAACCATGCCGGTGATGCCGTCCGTGATCGTGAAATTGCCGTTATCCGGAATTTCCACATAATCCTTGTCGCCATCGAGGATGATTGTACCCTTTCCGGTTGCATCCTTGCCGAGCGTGGGCGCACCGTGCAGATAGCCGTTGTTGCCCATACCGGACTTATCTTTGACCATCGGCATACCCTGAATCGAGCCTTCGATGGAAACGGTCTGCACCGCGGAATCCCCGATGCGCACCTTGAAATCGCCGGACTTTTCAAACTGATAGGTAAATTCGCAGGTCTTAACGCCGCCTGCGGCAATGTCATACTGCTTGCTCTCGATTGCCTTATCGTCAATGTAAAGCGTTGCGGTCGCCGTACCGGCTTCGTTGCCGATATTGGTCACGTCCGCCTTGATGTGCAGCACATCGCTGTTGATATCGCTGATCTCACCGTCGCCCAGCTTGGTGCGGACGTTGGTGTACGAGAAGGTCGCGGGACGGAAATTAACCTGCACAGTCTGGGGCTTGCCGCCGACCTTGAGGGTGTGCGTGCCGGTCGTGGTCAATTTGACCGTGCCGCGCAGCTCAATGGACTCGCCCGGGTCAATGGTCTTGACACCGTTGGACTCCACGCGCACCGGCTCGCCCGAAGTGGACACACCGCTGTCGCTGACCAGCTCGCCGTAAATGTACTTCATGGTGCCGTTGTCGTCCACCGGGATAACTGCCGCTGCCATGCCCTTCCCGTTGTTCTTCACGGTTGCGGAAATTTCAATCTCACTGTTGCAAGGCACTGGGCCGGACTGGATGGAGACATCCGAGTAAGCCAGCTGCTGCTTGGCAACGGCCGTCACAGTCGTGCCAACCACCTGGCCCTCCGCCATGTTGGACGTGGTCAGCACATCACCCTTGATCGTGTGGGTCATATAGCTGCCCTTGGCGCTGACAGCGCGGGAATCCTGATGGGTCAGGTAAATCGTACCCGCACCTACCGTTGGGTCATCGGACACCGCACGGGCATAGCTGTGCGTGTGGCCAGCGAGCATCATATCGACGTGGCCTGCCTCGGCCACGGATGCAATGTGCATCTTGGTGTAGGGATCAGAGATCGGGTGGTGCATGACCAGAATGCGGAACTTCTTGTCCTGATTCTTGGCCAGATCATCCTTGAGCCACTGCACGGACTTTTCGATCTTGTCTGCGGTGGCCGCGTCCATCTGCCCGCCCGAGGTTTCGGCGTTCATCTGGAACAGCGCCCACGGGTTGCTGTCCATCAGGTCGAAATGGATGTCGCCGTAGTCAAAGGCGATGTTGCCTTCCACCACAGAGCCGTATTCCTCGGTCTGGGTGTCGATGACATACATATCGAAATAATCGCTGAAATCATGGTTGCCGCAGGCATACACAACCGGATAGTTGTGGATAAACTCGCCGCTGTTGAACCAGAACGCATATTGCTCTTTCTGCGTGCCGGTGCCTTCCACCATATCACCGCCGTGAATGATGAAAGCGGGATCGTATGCGGCAACAGCTGCGTCAAAGGTGCTCTTTGTGTCAAACTTGTGCGTATCCGTAATCGAGATATAGCGCACTTCCTCCGGGTTTTCTTCCAGCGTGCGGAAGGTACCCTTGCAGTTTTCGCCGCCCGCAAGCGTTACTTCATAGTAATACCGCGCACCCGGCGTCAAATCGGTGAATTTGTAACGGAAAATGTTGGTCTGCACACCACCGTATGCCGGTGCAGACGGGTCGCGCTCAATGGTAATTGGGTCGCCCAGCGCATTGGCATCCGTGCCCCACCGGATGGTGGTCGCGTCTGCGGTGTCTGTCTCCCATACGGCTACCATACTGTTCGTTTTCGGTGCGAGCAGGTACGGTCCGATGACAAATTTCGCGGCCTCCGCCGCGAACGCGGCCGGCAGCATCGCCGTGACCATTACCACGGCCAACAACATGCTGAGCAGTCGCTTGGATAGACTGAGTTGTCGCTTCATCATTCTCTCTCCTTTTCCTTGGTTTTCCCGGCAGACAGCCTTCCGGGGTTTGGTTTTATACATAATATCTGAAAAAGGAACTTTTTGCAAACCAATCCTTGTGTGATTTTCCCCGTGCATTCTCCACAAAGCGGCATATTGCACAGTTTATTCTCCAGCTTACCCATATGGATTGTTGTGCATTACCAACAGCGCTTTGTGTTCGTTTTGTGTACTTTACGAGAATTTTACATTTTGGCAAAAAGTTATCAGATGCTAACTCCACAATCAGAGTCCAACAGAAAACGCGCCGCAGGCTATGCCTCCTGCGGCGCGTTTTCAATGGATTTTAGGCTCTTGTTTATTAGGAAAAAGGGTTATCCACGCAGATATTCCTGCAAGGTGCTGCGCACGGCACCCGGGCCGGCGATCAGCTTGCCAAACATGGTTTCGATCTTGTCTGCAAGGCCGTTTGCGACCAGATCAGCCGCGAACACCGCCTCATTGGACAGAATCGGGCGCAGCTTGTCACCCACAGATGCGGGCTTGCCCAACTCGATGCCAGACAGCTGCTGCTGCAAGGTTTCGAGCATCGGGTCGGAGGAAACCTCCATCTTTTCACCCTTATCGTCCACACCAAGCAGATAGCGCAGCCAGCCTGCAATGGCCAGCGGGATGAACGTCAGGCTCTTGACATCCAGCTTGTCGGATGCGATATAGCTCTTAATCGTTTCACCGAAACGGATCGGAATCTTCTGAGAGGTATCGGTCGCAATGCGCTGCGGGGTGTCCGGGATGAACGGATTCGGGAAGCGCTGACCCACAACCTCCGCGATAAAATCGGCGGGCTTGATGATGCCCGGGTCGGTCACGACCGGCATCCCCTCGTCATAGCCGATATGCTCGATCAGGCCCTTGAGTTCGGTGTCCTGCATCTCGGCAGCGATGCTGGTGTAGCCCAGCAGGCAGCCGTAAACCGCCAGTGCCGTGTGCAGGGGGTTCAGGCAGGTTGTGACCTTCATGCGCTCGGTCTTGTTGACCGTGTCGCGGTCGGTCATGTAGACGCCCGCCTTCTCGAGCGCTGGACGGCCGTTAGGGAAATTATCCTCCACCACCAAGTACTGCGGGATCTCCGCATTGACAAACGGCGCGATGAAGGTATTGCGGCCGGTGACGATCGGCTCCATATCCTCGATGCCGTCTGCCAGCAGGGCATTGTCCACTTCCTTGGCCGGGCGCGGGGTGATCTTGTCGATCATGCTCCACGGGAACGCGACGCGGGTTTCATCCTGCATGTAGGAAACGAAGCCATCATCCACCAGACCGTTGTTCTTCCATGCTTCGACGACTTCGAGCACGCTGCTGCGCAGCTTTTCGCCGTTGTGCGAGCAGTTGTCCATGCTGGCCAGCGCGATCGGGTACGCGCCTGCCTTGTAACGCTCGTACATCAGCGCCGCAACCATGCTCATCGCGTGACGCGCGCCGGACGGACCGGCCTTCATGTCCTCGACGACCACCGGCATCAGCTCGCCCTTGATGTTGCGCAGCGCATAGCCCTTCTCGGTGATGGTAAAGCTGACCATCTGCAAAGAGGGGTTGACGAAAATTTTGCGCAGCTTGTCCATTTCAGCGGCATCCGAGCTGTCCGCGCACACGCTATCCGCGATGGAGGCAACGATCTCGCGCTCGGTCGAGCCGTCCGGCTTGAGGCCGACCATCATGGTCAGCTCATCGTGCGGCTTATAAATCTTCTTGATGATGTCGTAGTCGAAGGTGTCGCCCGCGATGATACCGCAAGTCGCCTCGCCCTCGTTGAGCAGACGCTGCTGCAACATCGCCACAAAGCCGCGGAAGATATTGCCCGCGCCAAAATGCACCCAAACCGGGGTCTCAGCGGTCTGCGCACGCATCTTCTGCACATCAAACTGCGGCAGCTTGACGCCAACGGCGTCCCAACCCGCCTTGTCCTGCAACGATTCCAGACAGAGTTTCATAGGTATCATTTCCTTTCCAGAATTTGAAATCATATGATATTCCCCGTCATCCATCCTGCAAAACCCGCAGGATGGATGTGGGGTAAACCAACGGTGTTTCGTCTCAGATCAGTCCGGCTGCCATCGGCAGGCCAAGGCTGACCATTGGGACATAAGTGACAAGAAGCAGACCAATCAAAATGGCCACATAATACCAGAGCATATACGGCATGACCTTGGATAGGCTCGACCGCCCGACCTTAATGGCCACGAACAGCGTATTGCCGACCGGCGGGGTGATGTTGCCGATGCACAGGTTATAAACCAGGATCAGGCCAAACTGCACGGGATCCATGCCAAAGGTCTTGACTACCGGCAGGAACAGCGGCGTGAAGATCAGGATTGCCGGGGTAACATCCATAAAGGTGCCGGCAATCAGCAGGATGACGTTCATAATCAGCAGGATGATGATCGGGTTCTGGGTCAGACCGAGCAGCGCTTCCGAGATGGCCTGCGGGATCTGGGTAAACGCCATAACCCAGCCGAGAATGTTCGAGACGCCGATCAGAAACACGACCATGCCGCTCATCTTGGCGCTTTCGACCACGATATTCCAGAACGATTTGAGCGTGATATTCCGATAGCAGATGCCAAGGATGAGAGCGTACACCACCGCGATGGCCGAGCCTTCGGTCGCGGTGAAGATACCGCCAATGATGCCGCCGATGACGACAACGATCAAGGACAGGGACGGGATCGCCTTGAGCGTGCAAACGCCAAGGTTTTTCCAGTCAAACTTGCCGGGCATTCCTTTGTAGCCCTTTTTCTTGGCGATGACCACGGCAACCACCATGCAGCACAGTGCCCAGATGATGCCCGGAATATAGCCGGCCATGAACAGTGCCGCAACCGAGGTGCCGCCAGCGGCCAGCGAATAGGTGATCAGCGCGTTGGAAGGCGGAATCAGCAGACCGGACGGGGCGGACGCGCCATTGGTTGCCGCGCACAGCGCCTTGTCATATCCCTGTTCTTCCTCGCCCTTTTCCACCATGCTGCCGACCGCCGCAGCCGCAGCGGAAGCCGAGCCGGAAATTGCGCCAAACAGCGCGTTTGCCCCAATGTTGGTCACAAGCAGCGCGCCGGGCAGCTTGCCCAGAATCGCCATCACAAAATCCACCAGACGCTTTGCGATACCGCCCTGATTCATCAGGTTGCCCGCAAGGATAAAGAACGGGATCGCGGTCAGGCTGAACTTGCTCATGCCGACGAAGATGCGCTGCGCGCCGGTGATCACCGAAACATCCAGCAGCACGGTCTGCAAAATCGCAATCAGCGAGGAAATACCGATGGAATATGAGATCGGCACGCCGATGACCAGCAGTACGGCCAAGATGCCGATGATAATCAGCAAAGACTGTATTGCCATATGTTATGCCCCCTCTTTCTTTGCGTCCCCGCCGGTACCTTTGCAGATATCAGCGATATTCAGGACGGTATAAACCATGTTGAGTACACCGCACAACGGCATGACGACATAGAATACGCCAACCGCAACGCCGAGTGAGGAGGTCATCTGGCCCATCGCCAGCTGCGAAATCTGCACGCCGCCATATACCAAGATGATCAGCGAGAACGCAAAGGCGATCAGCTCTCCAAAAATGCTCAGCGCCTTCTGCGCAGAGGGCGGCATTTTTTCCACAAGGATGGGGATGTTCATATGGCCGCGCTCGCCGGTCACCAGAGAGGCGCCCAGCAGGCTCGCCCAAGCAAACAGGTAGGAAACCAGTTCCTCCGACCAGGACGAGGGGTTTTGCAGGACATAGCGGGTGAATACCTGCCAGCAGGTCAACACGACCATGGCAATGAAACTCACACCAGCCAGCACATTCAGCAGCTTGTTGAGTACGTTTCTGAGTGTTTTCATCTGTCATGCACCTCCTCAGGACTCGGTCGATGGATACTGCTCGTTATAGGCCTGAATCGCGTCGTAAATCGGCGCAAGATCCGGGTACTGTTCAAGCATGTCCTCGTGCATCGGCGCGCAGGCCTCCTGGAAGGGCTTGGTGTCCGGATACAGGAACTGAACCCCTTGCTCGTTCGCCGCGCGGTCCTTGGATTCCGCCACCGCGTCGGTCCACTCTGCCCGCTGCACTTGGTTGACCAGCTGGAAGCCCTCTTCAAAGATGGCGCGCTCTTCCTCGCTCAGGCCGTCGAGGAAAGCAATGTTGCCGATCAGGATATCCGGGATCATCTGGTGCATGTCATAGGAATAGTATTTGCACACGTCGCCGTGGCCGTTATCGGTCAGTGCCAGCTCGTTGTTCTCCGCGCCGTCAATGATCTTGCTCTGCAACGCGGTATACACATCGCCAAAGCCCATCGGCGTAGCCGAACCACCCAGCAGGCTCATCATCTGCACGTTGGTGGGCGACTGCTGCACACGAATCTTGAGACCCTTGAGGTCGGCAGGTGTTTCGATCGGCGTATTGACGGTATAGAAGTTACGGGTGCCGGCATCCAGCCAGGTGACCGCCTCAAAGCCCGCGTCCTTGGTGGACTCGAAGATCGGGCCGGTGATAGCTTCGTCATCCATTGCGGCATGGTACGCCTCCGCACTGGCGAACAGGTACGGCAGATTGAACAGGGTATAGTTGGTGCTAAAAGTCTCCAGCAGCGAGTTGGACGCTACACAGAAATTGATCGCACCGGTCTGTGTCAGCTGTACCATCTCATTTTGCGAACCCAACAGCTCGCTCGGGAATACCTCCACATCATACTTGTCGCCAAGCTTGCTTTCAATGAATTCTTCAAATGCCACCAGCGCAATATGGGTGGGGTGATTGGTTGACTGGTTATGTCCGATGCGGATGATCATTCTACCATCCGAACCCTGACCGCAGCCGGTCAGTACGGTTGCTGACACCACGGTTGCCAGCGCGAGCGCCAGCACTTTTTTCAACATTTTCATCGTGCAGACGTTCCTCCTATCTTTCCTCTTTTCCACGGATTCCTCTTCTCCCACTGCGGAGTTTACTTTGCCAGCGCCTTCTCGCAGGCCTCAAACAGGCCGTTGAGGTAGGTTGCGCCCAGCGCGCGGTCGTACAGGCCGTAGCCCGGCTTGCCAGTCTCGCCCCAGATCATGCGGCCGTGGTCGGGACGGACGTAGCCGTCAAAGCCGGTCTCCACCAGCGCCTTGACGATCTCGTACATGTCCAGACTGCCGCAGCTGGACAGGTGCGCGCGCTCCTCAAACGAGCCGTCCTCCATGATCTTGACGTTGCGCATGTGCATAAAGCCGATGCGGTTCATCGAAGAATACTTGCGCACCATCTTGGGGATATCGTTGAACTTCGCGCAGCCCAGCGAGCCGGTGCACAGGCACAGCGTATTGGACGGCGAATCCACGATCGACAGGTAGCGGTCGAGGTTTTTCTCGCAGGTGATGACGCGCGGCAGGCCGAAGATCGGGTACGGGGGGTCATCCGGATGCAGCGCCATCACAACGCCGCATTCCTCCGCCACCGGAATCACCTTCTTGAGGAAGATTTCGATGTTCTTCCACAGGCCTTCCTCGCCCAGCTCGCCGTAAGCACGGATCAGGTCACGCACCTGATCCTGCGTGTAGCTGGCATCCCAGCCGGGCAGGTTGATGTCGTCCTTGAGCGGGTCAAGGCCCTTCATCTGGTCCCAGTACATGACCAGGCTGGTCGAGCCGTCCGGCGCCTTCTTGTCCAGCTGGGTGCGCGTCCAGTCAAAGACCGGCATGAAATTATAGGTCACGCACTTGACGCCGTACTTCGCGCAGCGGCGAATGTTTTCACAGTACACGTCGATGTGGTGGTCACGCTTGTCCGTGCCAAGCTTGATATCCTCGGACACCGGGATGGACTCGACCACGTCGAACACCAGTCCATGCGCCTCGCACTGCTCTTTCATCTTGGCAAGGCTTTCTTCCGGCCATACCTCGCCGGGTTTTACATCGTATACAGCCGAGACGATCGACCGCATCCCCGGAATCTGCGAAATATACTCCAGCGTCACCGGATCGGATTCGCCATACCAGCGAAACGATAACTTCATTGATATTCCTCCTATAAGCAATTACTGATTCAGTCCAAGAAAGCTTTCCACATTGCGGAAGCAGATATCCTCGATCATGCCGCCGAGCAGGTCATAATCGGCGGGTGCCATGCCGTCGGCCACCCAGCCGCCCACCAGATTGCACAGAATGCGGCGGAAATATTCGTGACGGGGATAGGACAGGAACGAGCGCGAGTCGGTCAACATGCCAATGAAGCGGCTGAGCACCCCAATGTTCGCCAAACTCTTCATCTGGGCGATCATGCCGTCGTAATGGTCGTTGAACCACCACGCAGAACCGAACTGGATCTTGCCGGCTGCGGTATCATCTTGGAAGCAGCCTGCTGCCGCGATCAGCTTGTCGTTGTCCGCTGCGTTGAGCGTGTACAGCACGGTCTTGGGCAGCTTGTCCCGCACGGCCAGACGGTCGAGCAGCGCAGCCAGAGAAGCGGCCGAAATCGGGTCACCGATCGAGTCACCGCCAACATCCGCACCCAATGCGCGGTACAGCTTGGTGTTCAGGTTACGGATGGCGCCCATGTGCAGCTGCATCGCCCAACCGCGGTTTGCGTACTGCTCCCCGAGGAAATCCATCATCAGCGACTGGTATGCCGCCACCTCGTAATCAAGCAGCGACTCGCCTGCCAGCGCCTTGCGCATGGCCTCTTCTGCGGCACTTTCGTCCCAAACCGTGAAATCCGGCGAACCGAACGAGTGGTCGGACAGACGGCAGCCAGCCTGCGCGAAGTATTCCACGCGCTGCGCCAGCGCCTGCTTGACATCGTCAATCGTACGGATCAGGATGTTGGCGGCTGCGCCCAACTTCTGCAAATATACCGGATAGCCCGAATCCACAATATTCAGCGCCTTTTCCGGGCGGAAGGTCGGCAGCACCTTGACCGGGAACGCTGCATCCGCCGCCAGCTTCTTGTGCCACTGCAAATCATCAATCGGATCGTCGGTCGTGCAGAGCGCGCGCACGTTGCTCTCCATGATCAGGGAGCGGGAGGAACCGGCCGGGCTTTGCAGCTTGGCATTGGCCTTGTCCCAGATCGCGTCTGCTGTGGTCGGGTCGAGCAAGTCGTCGATGCCGAAAAAGCGGATCAGTTCCAGGTGCGACCAGTGATAAATCGGGTTGCCGATCAGACGCGGCATCACTTCGGCGTAACGGTCGAACTTTTCGCGGCCGGGTGCATCCCCTGTGATGCAACGCTCCGGAACGGCGTTGGCACGCATCACACGCCATTTGTAGTGGTCGCCGCCCAGCCAAGCATGGGCAAGGTCGTCAAAGCGAACATCCTCGTAGATCTCCTGCGGGTTAAGATGGCAGTGATAGTCGAAGATCGGCATTTTCTTCGCATGTTCATGATAGAGGATGCGTGCCGCCTCACTGTTCAGCAAAAAATCGTCTCCAATAAATGTTTTCATTTTCCTTTCTCCTTTGCTGATGATATTACGGGGAGTTCGGTTCCAACCTTGTGTCAGGGCATGTTCTTCCCCTTTCTGTTTCTATCATACATCATTCCAAGCGGCAAGGCATGGTGTTTTCTGCTTGAAATATAGTGAAAGTTGCTATATAATATAAATGTATACAATAATGCGAGGTGAATTTCATTGGATATGCACAAAGATGAATTTACCCTGCGTCAGTTCATGGAGGAGAAGGATTTTGAGTTCCATCACTATCTCGATCCAGTGCCGCCAGAGGTGGGCTTCCATGAGCATCCATTCTACGAAATCTTCTTTTTTCTGTCTGGAAACGTCAATTATATCATTGAAGGACGCACCTATCAGCTGCGCCCGGGCGATATCCTGCTGACCAGCAGCAGGGACATCCACCGCCCGGTGATTTCGCCGGGCAAACCGTATGAACGCTATGTCATCTGGATGGAAGATGACTTTTTTGCACGCTTTCAGGACTGGGGCGATGACCTTTCCGCCTGCTTCAACGATACGGCGCGCAAGAAATACCAGCTCATCCGGCCGGACAGCCACCTGCTCAGCCTGCTGAAAAATCACGGTGCGTATATGGCTCAGGTCAAAGCCGAGCAGGCTTTCGGCAGCCGGACGCTGCTGTACGCCTGCCTGCTGGAGTTTTTGGTCTACCTCAACCGCGCTTACTTTGATACGCCGGACTCCATCCGCCATGACATCACAGAAAACGACAAGATTAACCAGGTCGTTTCCTATATCAATGACAATCTGACAGAAAACCTGTCCCTCGACCATCTGGCGCAAACCTTCTATATCAGCAAGTTTTATTTAAGCAACCAGTTTAAACAGTATACCGGATTAACCCTCTATCAATTCATCATGAAGAAAAGATTAACGGTGGCGCGCAATATGTTGCGCACCGGTATCCCCGTGACCGACGCCTGTATGCGCTGCGGCTTTAATGATTATTCCAACTTTCTGAAAGCTTTTAAGCGCGAATTCGGACACAACCCGAGTGACTATATCAAGCATTTGAAATCAATGCTTTGAACAAAGTAAAAAAGCCGGAGCGTGCTTTACACGCTCCGGCTTTTCCGTTCTGACGGCCGTTCGCTTTATCTGGGCTCCTCTGTTTTCCGGACAAAACGGCCGGATTTACCGCCCGATTTTTCCAGCAGGCAGATGGTTTGGATCACCATGCCCCTGTCCACCGCCTTGCACATATCGTAAACCGTCAACGCAGCAACGCTCGCCGCCGTCAACGCTTCCATTTCGACCCCGGTTTTCCAGTTGCACCGCACGGTCGCTCGGACCCGCAGACACGACGGTGTCACGGTCTCAAAATCGACTGCAACTGCTTCCATCGGCAGCGGATGGCACATCGGGATCAGCTCAAATGTGCGCTTTGCCGCCATAATGCCTGCGATCCGCGCGCACGAGAACACATCCCCTTTGGGCATGGTGCCTTGACAGATCCGTTCCATGGTTTGTGGCTGCATACAGATTTCGGCCTGCGCCACTGCCATGCGGGCGGTCACCGCTTTTTCCCCTACATCGACCATGCGGACATTCCCGTTTTGATCCAAATGCGAAAGCTCCACTTGCCTTTTCTCTCCCTCTCTTGCTTGATCCGGACTTGCCGGTCACTTCTATTCTATCAAAGGGCTGCGGGATGCACAATGCCGTATTACTGCTGCCGGCGCACCTTGCGGATAACCTTTGCCGGCACGCCGCCCACCATTGTATCGGGCGGCACATCCTTTGTCACGACCGCGCCCGCAGCAATGATCGCGCCGTCTCCTACTGTCACACCGGCCACAATCGTCACGTTTGCACCAATCCAGACATTTTTCCCAATGACAATCGGCGCCGGATGCAGGATATGGCGCAGCTCCGGATCCTCATCGTGGTTAAGCGTCGCCAACACGACGTTGTGCCCGATCAATGTGCCGTCCCCAATTTCGATGCCACCCTGATCCTGAAAGTGACAGCCGGTGTTGATAAACACATTTTTGCCCACTCGGATATTCTTGCCATAATCCGTGTGGAACGGCGGGAACAGACAAAAGGTTTCATCCTCCGGCTGGCAAATCAATTCAAAAAAGCGGCGCCGGACTTCCTCCGGTTCATAGTATGCCGCATTCAGTTCCATCGTCAGGCGCAGGGCACGCTGCGATGCCGCACGCATGGCCTCTGGGTTATCCAATCCGTTTTCAATTTCTTTCCGATCCATCGTATCCATTGTTTTGCTCCTTGTTTTGCAGTTTCCTTTATTGTATGCCATCCTGTTTCAGATAGCAAATACCTATGGCATATATTTTTTCATGCTCTAAACGCATAAGCGCTCTACAGGCAGCTTTCTCATCTTTTTGCAAAGCAAAAACGGCATCTGCGAAAGCAGATGCCGTTTTTGTTGGTGGAAGTTAACGGGCTCGAACCGCTGACCCTCTGCTTGTAAGGCAGATGCTCTCCCAGCTGAGCTAAACTTCCATATGGTGACCCGTGCGGGAATCGAACCCGCGTTACCGCCGTGAAAGGGCGGTGTCTT
>CALWEB010000022.1 GCA_944376955.1 uncultured Agathobaculum sp.
CGGCACGGCCATCAGCCATACGGCGAACAGCCCCAATTTTACTATCAACCAGCCGGGTGTCTATACGCTTGCTTTTAACGGAGGCTTTGCACCGGGGAAAAGCGTTAGTTTCCCACTCAACCTCAGCACGGTGGCGCAGCTCAATGGTACCGGTTTGCCGGGGGCTGCAGCGCAGCATAATTTTACCAATCCAAATGATGTGGTCAATCAATCTTTCACCATACCGTTTGAGGTATCCTCTACGCCGGCAACGCTGCAAGTAGTCAGTACGGCGACCGGATTTTTGTACAGCAATATTTCCGCAACCGTGACCAGAAACGGGAATATCCCGTCCTGAAACATCCGCAGCAAACGCATGAATCTGTTATCCGGCAGGATCCGGCCGCTTATGAGGCCGGATCCTGTTTCGTTTTGTTGTAATGATTTCAAAAAAAGACGTTTCTGAGCCAAAATACGTATAAATGTGTTCGACTTCCCATCAGGAGTGTGTTATACTGGACTCACTCAAAGAGCATCCGCTGAAAACGTGAATGGATGCACGGAAAAGAAGGGGAACGGCATGACGATTTTAACCTGTGAATGCGGAAATGAAATTTATATTATGGATGAGACCGAGGCTACTGTATGGCAGTGTGATGCCTGTGGCCAGTGGTATGATTTTTTTGGCGTAAAAGTGACCCCGCCGGAAGAACGCGAAACCAAGCCGTCGCCCCATTTGATCAACTGGAGCGCCGGTGAAGATTTATAAAAGGTGAACTGTATGAACAAACAGAAGATTGCATTGCTGACGGATTCGTGCGCGGATATCCCGCAGGCAATGATACGCCACGATCCGATTTATGTGGTGCCGCTCAAACTGATTTTTTCGGATGGCGAGTATGCAGACGGCGTGGATATCACACCGTCCGAGGTGTATCGCAGGTTACCGCAGGAGATCCCGAAAACAACCCTGCCGGACGGGGCTTCCGTGGAACAGGCGTTTGCGCAGATCAAGCAGGCAGGCTACACGAAGGTGTTGGCAATTCATCTGTCCGGCGGATTGAGCGGCACCAGCAATTTGGTGCGCCTGATCGGTGAACAGACAGTGGGACTTGAGGTGGCGGTATTCGACAGCTTGAGCGGTTCGCTGGGCATCGGTATGACGGTGATGCAGGCGGCGCGCTGGATCGAAGAAGGCTGGTCATGGACCGAACTATTGCGCGCTGTACCTGCCTTGATGCGGGACACGCATGTATTCTTTTGTGTGGACACGCTCGAATACTTGCAGAAAGGCGGACGGATTGGCAAAATTGCAGCGATTGCGGGAACGCTGCTGCAGATCAAACCGATCATTTCTTTCACACCGGAAGGGGAATTGGTCAGCGTTGCCAAAATTCGCGGACGGAAAGCTGCTATGCAGAAGATGGTGCAGCTTGCCGCGGCTCTGGTGCCGCGCGGCGTGCCGTTTAATCTGGCGGTGGCGCATGGGGATGCGCCGGCGGAACTGAAGGAGATCCGGGAGCTGGCGCGGAAAAGCCTGCCGGATTATCTGCATTTGATGGAGGGGGAAATCGACTGCACGCTCGGTGCATATGTGGGGCCGCACCTGTTGGGTGTAGGTGTGCAGATGCTCACCGGTGCTTTTTCTGCCGCCGGCAAAGAAAATTAACGGTACTGTAACTTTTGTATTGCGGTTTTAATGCTATAATAAACCAATAGAGAACGCATATAAACAATAATAGGTAGGAAGGAATGAACGGAAAATGGCATATCAATCGGCGTACCGGGGAACTTACCGGCGCCATCGTCATCGTCGCCGCAACAGCCACTATGGGGTGCTGATCGCACTGATTTTGGTGGTGATCATTGCGGTACCGGTTGCGTTTCGTGTGGTCAAGGGAATATCCAGTGCGGTTTTTGGTGGGGATCGGAACCAGTTGGTATTCCAGATTGACAACAGCCGTGCATTTGCAGATGGCAAAGCCGTCGATCTAAACGGCGCGGCACCGTATCGGGACAACAGCGGAAACGTTTTTGTGTCGGTAAACTCTCTGTGTGATTATTTGGGATTGGAACTGTCCTGGGAAGAAAGCAATCAAACCGCTGTACTGACCAGCCAGATGGATACGCTGCGCACGCAGGTGAACAGCAAAACCATACAGTTTAACGATGAGAAGAAGACCATATCGGTCGCGCCCGTGATGAAGGATAACGTGGCTTATGTGCCGGTGCGCGATATCTGTCAGGCATTTGGCTGGCAGGTTGGCGAACTGGGTGCGGATATGGGCGATCTGGTCGTGATTTCGCAGTCCAAAAAAGATTTGGATGATGAACGGCTGGGCAAGGTGGCAGATGAGGCACTTAACGTGCTTGGCCCATCAGAGCAGCAGCTGGTTTCCGGCAGTGTGTTGATGCGCACGGATTCGGATAAGTTGCAATATCAGGGCGAAGTCCGGCAAATGACGGAGCAGGGCGAACATCGCGGCATCCCGGTCGTAGAACGGGATGGGGTGCAATATGTGCCGCTCAGCGCCGCCATCACCACCCTGGGCGGTACGGCATCGTTTGACGGCGGCCGTGAGTGGACGGTGGAATTTCAGGGCGTGCAGGCGACCGTCCGGACCAACGGCAAAGCCGAGGTGGACGGCAAGCGCGTCAGGGGCGACAACTTCGAAGCGTTTACCGAGGATGATACCGGACGGTTCTATGTGTCCGCACCGCTGTTTGCGGAATTGATTGGGAAAGCATATACCGGGCTGGAGGATGGCGCGTTTGTTCTCGCGGTCACCTCGCTCGATGGCTTTGACAGCCAGAAGGCATATCTGTCCGCGCAGACGAACGGCTTGACGCAGGCAGTGAGCGCGAATATCCCGGATGCGGATGTCTATATCGCCTTGACCTTTGACGACGGCCCGACCGGCGCGATCGACGGATACCCCAACGGCCTGACGGCGCATCTGCTCGATGGGCTGAAAGAACGCGGCGCCCATGCCACCTTCTTTATGGTGGGCGATCGCGTCAATATGTTCAGCAGCACGCTGCCGCGACTGGTGTCGGAAGGGCATGAACTCGGCAACCATACCATGACGCATCCGATGCAGCATTTGACCGGCTTGAGCAAGGATGGCATCCAGCAGGAGATCACTTCTGCAACGAGTACGATCAACGAAAAGGCAGGTCAGCCTCCCACGGTACTGCGTCCGGTGGGTGGCGGCGTCAACAGTGATGTAAAGGCAGTGGCCAAGGAACTGGGCCTGCCGATCATCAACTGGAATGTCGATACGCAGGATTGGAAAAACCGAAACAAGCAAAGCGTACATGACGCGATTGTCAACGCGGCGGATGGGTCGGTTGTGCTGATGCATGATTTGTACCCGACCTCGGTGGAAGGTGCCTTGTCTGCCATTGATGAGCTGCAGAGCCGGACGGATAAAACATATGCGTTCGTAACAGTGTCCGAGCTGGCAGCGGTCAAGGGCATTACGTTGGAACCCGGCGTGGTGTACAATGGGCTGACCGATAAGGTTGCCCAGCAAATTGCAGACGGCACGTATGCGCCGACAGAGTTTACCTGACAGCAAAGCTGGATGGGAAAATCACAAAGAGACAAATAGGCCGCCGGCCCTGTTGTACAGGGCCGGCGGCTTCTTTTTCTATGTTGATTGGTATAGAGGCTCATCGGCTACTCCCACATGACGAAAAAGAAGGCAGGCATTTTTTGCCTGCCTTCTTTTTGTGTGATAGGATACGAAATGTGGGTTATCTGCGCCGCCTGCGCTGGTAATTGGAGTTTTCATACCGCGAACGCAGGTTTTTGCGCTGCTTGCGGCGGCGGATTCCGCCGAAAGTCAAATTGAACAGGATATACAGAACGACGAATACAGCGAGTACGATCAGGATAACCTTGAATACCGTGCTTTGGAAGAAATTACTCAACTTATCGGCATAGTAGAGAACCGGGCTCATAGCCACGTCGCTGAGTGCGACCAATTCGACCGTGCCATAATCCATGCCGTCGTAAGAATAGGTGACGCTGCCAATCACATCGCCTGCCTTGATCGGGGCATCCACGCTTTCCGGTGCAGTGATGACAGGGTCTTTGGTGAGCAGTTCCATGTCGAGGTCTGCCGGGACGAGGGACACCAGATCGCTCTTTGCGGTCAGCACCAGCTTGTCCGTATCGGTGGACAAGCGAACGTTAATCTGTTTGATCGTGTCGCCCTGTTTGACCAGTGTTTTTGAAGTGAATTTTTCGAAGCCCCATTTGCACAGTGCGCTGGTGTCGGTGAAGCTGGCTGCCACTTCGGGGTATTCGCTGGACTGGTCGTCGCAGCCCATAACGACAGAATACAGTTTGGCGTCGCCGTATTCCGCGTAGCCAACAAAGCAGTTACCCGCCTGCGAGGTATGGCCTGTCTTGATGCCTTTGCAGTAAGGGTATGCGTATGGTGCATAGGAGCTGAAGATCAGCATGTTTGTGGTGTAGATTTTTCGCTCCTCGTGCATATTGGTCTTTGCCATCTTGTGCTGCACGGTGTCCACAATGTTGGTGAAGGTTTCGTCCTGCATGGCCGCATAGGCGATCTTGTACAGGTCGCGTGCGGTGGAGTAGTGGTCATCCTCGTGCAGGCCGCAGGGGTTGGAAAAATGTGTGCCGGTGCAGCCAAGCTCGGTCGCGCGCTGATTCATCATATCAACGAAGTTTTCCCATGTGCCGCCGACATGGCGGGCGAGCATATAGGCTGCCTCGTTGGCTGAGGGCAGCATGAGCGCGTACAGCAGGTCAATGACCGTCACCTGTTCGCCTTCTTTGATGTTGGCGGTGGAACTGTCCGCGCTGACATTTTCAAAGTCCACCGCTTCGGCGGTGACCGTTTCGTTGAGGTCGGTCACGTTTTCCAGCGTCAGGAGCGCTGTCATGATCTTTGTGGTCGAGGCTGGGTAGCGGCGCTCGTCCGCGTTTTTCTCATACAGCACCATCCCGGAGTCCGGGCTGATCAGCAGCGCCGCTTCTGCGTTGAGCGTGGGCGCGCCGGAAGCGGCAGCAATGACGTTGGAATTGTCCGCTTGGGTGGCGGTGTCGCTGCCTTCTGTGGTGCCGCTGTCCTCCGTGCTGTTGGTATCATCGGTGTCATATGAATCCGAAACGGTGTCCGTATCGTCCGGCGCAGCAAAGGCCTGCGGCAGCGGGATTGCAGAAAACAGCAAAATGCAGCACAGGGCAAGCGCAGCGAACCGGTTCCAAAGCTTGTTATTTTTCATCGGTATCCCCCAGCGAGAAATCTGCATCTGTGAAATGGCCGCGCAGTGCCGCGGGTTTGGGCGGCACCCGGCGCAGGGGGTCATATCGGAACGCACGGCAGTGGTCCGTGCCGTCTACCACGCCGCGGCGGCGGCAGGCAATGCGCTGGCCATCGGCCAGCGGCGTGCCGTGCGCACAGTAAGTACAGCGCGGTTCTATATCTTTTCGCAGCAGCTTTTTCAGCTTCATGCGGCGGGTCACTCCAATCTAATGTACTGTGAGACCCATTATATCGTATTTCTCGCTTTTTTTCCAGACCAAATTGCAAACAACAGCAAAAGCAAAATCAGGAAAGGGAGCGGAAGCCAATGCGTCATCCGCACGCTGCCCGAGGGGGCAAAAGCCGGCAGCGAGGCGGGGGAAATCCGGAACAGCAGGGCGGTCAGGGCGGCGGCCAGAGCACCATGCAGCAGTTTACAGGCGGCAAAGCATTGCATGGACAGGCCGACCGGCTCGGCCAACGCACGGGCTTGAAACTGCACCGCCAGGCCGCCGAATCCCAGCAGGAATGAGGCAAGTGTCAGCTTGACGCCGTCCGGCAGGGGCAGCGGACCGAGCGCATCCAGACCGGAGGTCAGTTCCAGTAAGCCGGAAAGCGCCTCTCCATCCGGAAGAAGGGACAAAGCCGGCTGGATCAGATGCAGAAGAATGCAGAACACCGTGAGGAAAGCGGTGACTGTCAGGGCGGTGGAAGCGGCCTGCTGCACGACGGCGCAGAAAATGGCGGAAAAACTCTGGCGTTGTGCAGGGGCGGAGACCGGTGCCCTCGCAATAGGGCTGTCAGGCGACGCGGCACGGGCAGCAAACAGGCCGGTCAGCAGGGCGGACAGCAGATGGATGCCATACAGCACCGCGCCTGTGCGCGCACTGCCAAACAGGCTGAGCCCGGCAAGGCCAATGCAGAAACCGGGACTGGCACAGTTGCAGAACGCATTGACGCGGGCGGCATCGCTTGGGGAGAGTGCGCCCTGCCGCAGCAGGTCGGCGGTGGTTGCCGTACCGACCGGATAGCCGCCGGTCAGACCGAGGATGACCGCAGGGGCAGCGGCGGGTGGCAGGCGGTACAGCAGAGCAAGCGGGCGCGCGGCGGGGCGGGTCAGTGCCTGCACCAGCCCGCTGCGTACCAGCAGGCCGCTGGCCAGAAAAAAGGGGAAGAGGGCGGGCAGCGCCTGTCCGGCGGCAAGCGCAAGTCCGTCGCGTACGCCGTCAGCGCAGGCGGCGGGAAAGAGCAGGAACGCCGCAAATAAGGCAAGAGACAAAAACAGCTTCATGCACGCACCTCCGATGCATCAGGATATGCGGCGCTGTCAAGTTTGATGCCGTCGCCGCATACAATAGCCGGGACGGAGGAGGGACGCACATGGCGCATGACGGGTTGGGCGAATTCATGGATGATCTGCACGGCTTCCGGCCGCGTGTGGAGATCATCGGAAATAGCCGCGTGGTTGTGGAAAACCATCGTGGGATACAGGAGTACGAACAGGGGCTGCTACGCGTGAAGTGCAGCGGCTGTGAAGTGCGCATTGTCGGAGAGGGGCTGGCTTTGACGGCGCTGTCGCTCGACGAACTGGCAGTGACCGGGACGATCGTCTCGGTGGAATATACCACGGCGGGATAACGGAAAGGAGGGCGGAACTATGATTGCGCGGCTTTGGCATCTGGCGCGCGGACAGGTGCGCGTGCGCGTGACAGGGGCAAGCCTGCCGCGTTTTCTCAATTTGTGCGCGGCCAAAGGGCTGACATTACGGAGGATGGAGCGCACGGCATGGGATGAGATGTACGCGACCCTGTCCGTTGCGGATTTCCGCGCGCTGCGGCGGTATATGGGGCGCACTGGCTGCCGGGTACATATTGTGCAGCGGCGCGGCGCGCCGTTTTTGGCTGCGCGGCTGCGGCCGCGCGTGGCGCTGTGGGGTGGTTTTTTCCTGCTCGCGCTGCTTTGTTGGGTGCTGTGTGCGCACATTTGGTCGATTGAGGTCAGGATAGACCCTACGCTGGACGAGGCGGAAGTGGTGCAGCAGCTGGAAGATCTGGGTGTACATATCGGTGCGCGTATCAGTCGGTTGGATGTCCGCAGCATTCGGTGGAAAATGTTCGGGATGCAGCCCAATATGACGTTCTTGTCACTCAATATCCGTGGCAACAGCCTGACGATTGAAGCGTATGGCGCCACGCCGCCGGAGGAGAAACTGGATCAGGATGCAGTGGTTAAGGTCGTTGCGGCGCGGGAGGGCGTGATTAAAAGCGTGCAGACGCTGGAAGGGCAGCCGGTGGTGCAGCCCGGCGATGCGGTCGAAACAGGCGATACCCTCATCAGCGGTCTGGTGCCGCCCACCCGGGAGGGTGGCGGTTACCATTTGACCCATGCGCGCGGCGAGGTCGAGGCATACACGGTCTATCACATGACGGCGGCGCGTGCGCTGGAAACCGAAAGCAAGGTATATACCGGCAAGGTGCGGCGGCAGTATGCGCTGGTTTTGGGAAATCATCGGTTAAATTTATATATTGGGAGTGGAATTGACGGGGGTACCTGTGATAAAATAATAGAAACCAGAACACTGCGTCTGTCGGACAGCGTGGTGTTCCCGGTGTCGCTGGTTGTGCAGACCTATGTGTTTTACGAGCGCGAGCCGCAGGCCGGGTCGGCTGATGCGGTGCAGGTAGAGATGTTGTCGGGTGCGCTCGAGCAGTTGGTGTCCGGTATCGACGGCACGGTAACTTCACACCGTGAAACCCTGACTGAGCAGAACGGCGCGGCGGTATTGGAGATGACCGTACACGCAGTCGAGCAGATCGGCGTGGAGGCGCTCGATGACAGTACAATCCCGGAGGAGCCGCCGACCGAGGACGGTACGGCGCCATAATGCAGCGGCAGACGGAAAGAGAATAAGGAAAGCAAGGTGCAAACCATAGAAAAGACAATACAGGTGGAGAGAACCGAACTTCTGATCTCGGTTTTCGGCGCATTTGACGAAAATATCAAGCTGATCGAGCGGGAGTTGGGCGTGTCTATCGTCAGCCGCGGAACCGAGCTGAAGCTGTCGGGTGAGGCGGCGGATGTGGAGACGGCTGCGCATACCCTGGAAGCGTTGGTGTCCATGGCGGCACGGGGGGAAGCGGTCAGCACCCAGACCGTGCAATATGTTATCGGGCTGGCGCGCGACGGGCGTGAGGCTGAGGTGCATACCATGAGCCGCGATGTCCTGTGCATCACGGCTAAGGGCAAGCCAGTCAAGGCAAAGACGCTCGGCCAGAAACGGTATATGGAAGCCATCCGCAAAAATACGATCGTCATGGGGGTCGGCCCTGCGGGCACGGGCAAGACTTATCTTGCCGTGGCCGCGGCGGTCGCGGCCTTCCGGGACAAGCAGGTGTCCCGCATTATCCTGACGCGCCCCGCGGTTGAAGCGGGCGAAAAGCTGGGCTTTTTGCCCGGCGACCTGCAAAGCAAGGTCGATCCCTATTTGCGGCCGCTGTACGATGGACTGTTTGATATGCTGGGCGCGGAGAACTTCGCAAAATATCAGGAGCGCGGCTCGATTGAGGTAGCACCGCTAGCCTATATGCGCGGCCGCACGCTGGACGACAGCTTCATCATTTTGGACGAGGCGCAGAACACCACTCCCGAGCAAATGAAAATGTTCCTCACCCGTCTGGGATTTGGTTCACAGGCGGTCATCACGGGCGACATCACCCAAATCGACCTGCCG
>CALWEB010000023.1 GCA_944376955.1 uncultured Agathobaculum sp.
ATTATGATACCCCAACTATATGGCGTATGCAAGCAAAGCGTGGTAAAATCGACGGATTTTCCGAAAAATACAAAAGAAGCGTGCGCAGCACGCTTCTTTTTATTCAAAGGTGTCCGGGATGCTCTGCCCATACTCTGCGAGTGCGTCCCGGATATCCTGCCACGAAAAGCCGCGCCGCTGCAAAAACACCACCGCCTTGTCGATCTCCCTGCGGTCGGACACATCCCCGCGCAGGCGTTTGTCAAGCAGTGCGCACAGCTGCGCACGGTCGGGGGAAAAGCCCGTGAGGGCGGCTTCTGCCGTTTCGCGGTCAACCCCGCGGCGTGTCAGTTCCTGCCGGATGCGCATTTCGCCGTACCCCTTGCGGGCACAGCTGCGCACCACGCTTTCCGCGTACGCCGCATCGTCCAGCAGATGCCGCTCGGTGAGCCACGCGAGCGCATAATCCGCAGCTTCTTCGTCATGCCCTTTGTCCAGCAACTTGTCGCGCAGGCCTTTCGCGCTCAGCGCGCGGTAAGACAGCTGCTTGGCGGCGGCATCCAGCGCCGCGCGGTATTTGTCCTCACTCATTCTTCGTCGAGGTCGTCAAAATCGTCCGCGTCAATCGAAACCGCCTTGGACGAGCTGGCCTTGGCGGCAGGCTTGGATGCCGGCGCCGCTGTCGGCGTGCCCGGCTTGGCCGTCATCGCCTGATGGTCGCGGCGGCGCTCCTCCTCCACCTTTTCCATGATCTGTTTCTGCACATCGTCCGCAATATCCGGATGATCCTTAAAGTACTGCTTGGCTGCGTCACGGCCCTGACCCAGACGAGTGTCGCCCATCGAGAACCACGCGCCCGACTTGTTCACGATGCCGTATTTCACACCCAGATCGACCAGCTCACTCGTGCGCGAGATCCCCTCGCCATACATGATGTCAAACTCGGCTTCCTTAAACGGGGGCGCAACCTTGTTTTTGACCACCTTGACGCGCGTGTGGCTGCCGACCAGCTCGGTGCCGTTCTTCAGATGCTCCATGCGGCGTACATCCAAACGCACGGACGCATAGAACTTGAGCGCGCGACCGCCGGTCGTGACTTCCGGGCTGCCGTAGATAACGCCAACCTTTTCGCGCAGCTGGTTGATGAAAATAGCCACGCAGTTGGACTTGGAGATCGAGCCGGCCAGTTTGCGCATCGCCTGACTCATCATGCGGGCGTGCAGACCAACAAACGAGTCGCCCATTTCGCCTTCGATCTCGGCGCGCGGGGTCAGCGCGGCAACCGAGTCGATAACTACAATATCAATCGCGCCCGAGCGCACGAGCGCTTCCGCGATGTCCAGACCCTGCTCGCCGGTATCCGGCTGGGAGACCAGCAGGCTGTCGATATCGACGCCCAGCGCCTGCGCATAGACCGGGTCGAGCGCGTGCTCCGCGTCGATGAATGCGGCGGTGCCGCCCAGCTTCTGCGCCTCGGCCACGCAGTGCAGCGCAACCGTGGTTTTACCCGAAGACTCCGGCCCGTAGATCTCCACAATACGGCCGCGCGGCAGGCCGCCGACCCCCAGCGCAAGGTCAAGGCCGATCGAGCCGGTCGGGATATGTTCAATGTTCATGCCGGCGTTCTCGCCCAGACGCATCACCGAGCCCTTGCCGAACTGCTTTTCGATCTGTCCGAGCGCTGCCTCGAGCGCTTTCTTTTTATCGGCCGCCGGTGCGACCGGTTCCAGCTGTTTTTTGGTAGCCATGAAAAGCCTCCTGCACGTTTCAAAAATTCCTGCTCTTATTATAGCAGTGCCAAAAAGCAAAAGCAAGAAAAATCGAAAATTTGTTCGGTATTCTTTTTCATAAAAAATGCCCACCGATATGGTGGGCAAATCCGCCGTTTATACCGACGGGTCGCTGATTTCTTTGTTGTATCCATAGACAATACGCGGCACGCCGGACAAATCCTCGGTGATGCCGATGCCGACGAAGCGGTTTTCCTCCAGAATGGCGGCAACATCGTTTGCCTGTTCCCAGCCGCATTCAAACAGGATGACGCCTCCTGTTACCAGCAGCGAACCCCATTTGGCGCAGATCGAACGATAAAAGTCCAGTCCGTCCACGCCGCCGTACAGTGCCTCGTGCGGTTCGTAGTCGTAAACGCTTTTATCCAGCTGCTGCATTTCCGCGCGGGTTACATAGGGCGGGTTGGAAACAATGATATCAAACTGCCCCATGTTGATGGGCGGGCGCTGACATACATCCGCATTGACCGCCACAAACCGGTTCTGTACGCCCAGCCGCCGCGCATTTTCCCGCGTGATGCGCAGCGCACCTTCCGAATTGTCCACCGCGGCGACATGCGCGTTTTTCACCGTGTGCGCCGCTGCAATGCCAATGCAGCCCGAACCGCAGCACAGGTCGAGGATACGGGGCGACACCCTTTTTTTCGCCTGTTCAATGACCAGTTCACACAGCCGCTCGGTATCCGAACGCGGGATGAGCACATTTTTGTCCACCTGAAAGGTTAGACCGTAAAAGTCCCACTCCCCCAGTATATAAGCCAGTGGCTCACCGTCCAGACAACGGTCGCACAGCAGGTTGGCGTAATCGACGGTCGCGTCGTCCAGATAGACATGCCCCCAGTCCGCCGGTTTATTCTTATCGGCCTTGCAGGCATAGGCGGTCAGCTCGCGCGCCGCAAGAGACGGCTGCGGCTCGTCCGCTTCTTTCAGCCGCCGGTATAGCTCCATGTAGACGTCGTTGATCGTTTTGGTCAAATAAGACCACCTCTTTTTGTGAAATGAGTGCGTAGAATGAGAGCACTCCCCCCTCTGGGGTGGCCAACCGTGTAGGTTGGTCTGATCCTGCAAAATGGGCGGCAATCGGAAACAGGAACCCTGTTTTGCGCGCGCAGCGCGCCCTGAAGGGAAAGCGGGCGATTGACAAGAGGGAGAAAACCGCAGGTTGTCTCCCTCTTGCCCGCCTGCGGCGCGCAGCCGCATGATTTCCGCCGCTTTGGTAATGCGTTCTTTTTACCAATTATCCGACCCATCGTCCGGGATAACCGCCTTCATGCCGGTGATGGCAACCTCAATCATGGAATCATCCGGCTCGAACACGGTCAGGTGCTGGATCATCAGACCCGGCCAGCGCAGCGCGCGGGAAATCAGGCTCTCCGAACGTCCGGCATAGCGGTTAAATTCATAGCTGATGCCAACCACCAGCGGCAGCAGGATCAGATGCGCCAGCATCCGCAAAAACGGGTTGGTGATATCAATGAGGGAAAAGACAATCGACGAAACGATGGTCGCAATGATAATCAACACGAACATAAAGCTCGTGCCGCAGCGGGGATGGTACTTCTGCTGACGGCGCACATTTTCGACCGTCAGCTCCTCCCCTGCCTCGTAGCAGAAGATGGTCTTGTGCTCCGCACCGTGGTACTCGAATGTACGCCGGATATCCTTCATATGGGACACCGACCACATAAACAACAGGAAAATGATCACGCGCACGACGCCTTCCAGCACATTGCGGGCAAGCACGCCCCAGCTTTTCGGTACAAAACCGCCGAGAAAGCTGGGCAGCAGCAGGAACAGCGCAACCGGCAACGCGATGCCGATGATGGTTGAAATACCGAGGATGAATTTATCCAGCCCCTCCGAGCCGAACTTCTTTTCCACCCACATCTCAAATTTGGACGGCGGCACATCAGCCTCCTCGTCCTCGAAAAACGAAGCGGAGTAATTGATCGCTTGAATGCCGTCCTTCATGGCCATAAACAGGCCGTATGCCCCGCGCAGCACGGGCAGTTTCCAGAAGGGGGATGGCTGGTGCGCATCTTCTTCCTTGACGACCAGCTCCCCGCCGGCCTTGCGCACCACCGTGCAGGTCTTTTTCGGGCCCTTCATCACGATGCCCTCGATGATGGCCTGCCCGCCGATGGTGGTTTTCTTTTGCGTTGTCATGGGTTATCTCCTTCGGGGGTATAGGGATTGTCCGGGATTTTGGGGATCGCGCCCGTGATGCCGAGTGCCTCCTCCGCCTCGGCGGCGGGCAGCGTGACGGTTACGGTCGTGCCCGCGCCCAGCGTGGATGCAATGTCCAACGTGCCGCCGTGCAGCGACACGATTTCATCGGTCACGGCAAGGCCAATGCCGCTGCCGCGCTGCTTGGACGAACCCTTGTAAAATTTCTCCTTGACGAACGGCAGCTCGGCTTCCGGGATGCCCTGGCCGTAGTCGCGCACAGATGCGACCACCTTGCCGCCGTCTCGCCGCAGGGTAATGTCGATCTTTTTGCCGTCGCCACCGTACTTCGCAGCGTTGTCCAGAATATTGAGGAACACCTGCTTCATGCGGTGACGGTCGCCGTTGATGTAATAGTTGGCGTCCACATCCTCGTCATAGCTGAGTTGAATGCCGCTTTTATGCAGCAGATTTTCATACATGTAAACCGCTTCGTACAGTTCAATCGACAGGTCGAACAGCTCAACCTCCAGCTTCATGCGGCCGGACTCGATGCGGGCAAAGTCGAGCAGCTCCTCAACCATACGGGTCAAACGGTTGGATTCCTTCTGGATGATGGTCAAGCCCTGCATGACCTCTTCCGGGTCCTCACCGCCGCCAGCCAACAGCGTTTCGCTCCACCCGCCGATTGCGGTCAGCGGTGTGCGCAGTTCATGCGATACCGAGGAAATGAAATCGTTTTTCATGCGCTCGGCGCGGCTGATTTCGTCCGACATATAATTGATCGTATCGCACAATTCCCCGATTTCATCATCGTAGGTCTTTTGCAGCCGCACGCCGTAGCGCCCTGCCGCAATTTCCTTGGCAATGGTATTGATCTTCAGAACAGGATCGACGATCGACTTGACAAAATAGCTGTTGGACGCAACCACAAGCATCAGGAACAAAAAGCAGGCCAGCAGCGAAATGCCGATGATGATCCAAATTTGCCGCTCGACAATGCGCAGCGAGGTGATAAACCGTACCCCGCCGATCAGGTCGCCGCGGGCGGACAGCAGCGGCGCGGTAACGCTCATCACACGTTCGTCCGATAGCGGGTCACGGCCGGTAAATACTGCGGTCTTTTGTGTGGCCAGCGCCTGTGTGGCGGGGGGAGTCGAGGCCATGCCGCCGCCGGACAGGCCGGATGTGGACAGCAGGATGCGCCCGGTCGAGTCCAGAAACTGCTGCTCCAGTTTATCCTGCTCCTGGAAGGTCGCAACGGTGGATTCCGCCTGTGTATAAAACTGGTCATAGGTTTCGGTAAAGTATTTGCGGAAGGTATCCGCCGCCGTGGTCGCGCGGGAAACCAGATTGTCGCGCACGGTTGCATAATAATAGCCCGAGATACCCACCGAAATCAAAATCACCACGGCCGCAAGGATGACGAGCACAAACGAAAGCGAGTTCATCATCCAGCGTCCTTTGATGCCGCCCGGGGAATGCAGCACCTTGGGCACGGCCGGCTGGGGCGGCACTTCCGGCTTTTTCTTTTGTTTGTGATAATTCATAACAGGGGGCCTTTCTGCAAAATGCCGGTTTTACGACGGCAAAACGCCGCGGGAAGGCTGGATCAGCCTTCCCACATATAGCCGTAGCCACGCACAGTGACGATGTGCGTCGGCTCGGCCGGATCATCTTCAATCTTGATACGCAAACGGCGGATGTTGACGTCCACGATCTTCAGTTCGCCCACATAGTGATGGCCCCACACCATCTCCAGCAGCTCATCGCGCGACAGTGCCTTGCCGATGTTCTCCATAAACGCCTTCAAAAGGCCGTATTCGATTTGGGTCAGCTCGATCTTGATGCCGTTCTTGAGCACCTCGCGTGCGCGCAGGTTGAGCTTAAACGGGCCGGACTTGATCACATCCTCCTCCGAGAAGGGAGAACCGGACACACGGCGGTACAGCGCGTCTACGCGCGCGGCCAGTTCGATGACCGAAAACGGCTTGGTGACATAATCATCCGCGCCGTTCATCAGGCCCGTCACCTTGTCGGCTTCCTGCGTGCGGGCGGTCAGCATGATGACACCCGCGGCATAGCCTGCGGCACGCATCGCACGGCAGACCTCGTAACCGTCGATGCCGGGCAACATAACGTCCAGCACCGCGACTGCGATATCCTGATTGGCGTGGTATTTCTCGAGCGCCTGCTCACCGGTTTCTGCCTCTATCACTTCGTAACCGCTGCGCTTGAGGTTGATCACCAAAAACGAGCGGATATTTTCTTCATCTTCCAATACCAGTATCTTACGCTTCATGGATAATCCTCCTTTTATTACAAACCATCAGTTGTTCCAATCCTGTTTGACGAGGGAGAAGCGGTTTTTGATCTCCTCCTCGCTGATTTGCAGCGAACTTTGCGACGCCTGATCTGCGATGCGTGCAAAATACACTGCCTGCGCCGTCTGGCCGAGCTGCAGCAGGTCGGTGCGGCCGGCATAATAATCCCGGTTGGAGCCGGTGGCACAATAAATGGTGAACAGCGGGATCTGTCCGCCCCTGCCCACATATTCCGAAAACGTCACTGCGCTCAGGCCGCTGTCCGCCGTTTTCACGGCGGTGATCCGGTCATGCCAGGCGGGATCAATCAACAGGCTCCACGCATCCGAAATATTCTGATAGGTGGTCATCACCAGCGTGGGCGGCTCGTCCACGCTATATGCATACCAGTCGAGCATGAACACCGCGTCGGACGAAGCGGCATCCGAATATCCGGCCATCAGTACGGCGCGCGGCAGTTCGGTTACGCCGTCGCTGTTGATATCGGACGCATAGACCGATACCGGCCGGTAAGTGCTGCGGGTGATGGAATCCTCGCCATCCAGCGCGAGGTTGAGCAGCGTCTGCCCGGAAAAGACAAAGATATCGGTGGTCAAACCCACGCCGCTTGCCATTTTTTCCTCGGCAAACACCGCAGTATAATCGTCCAACACATGTCCGGTCTGCACCCGTTCCACCGAAACCGTTTCTGCGCTGGTAGCGGCTTCGCCCACCATCATCAGGCTGCCGTCGCCATATTGATACAGCCGCGCCACGCGCTTGCCGTCGGGTGCGGTCGTCATCAGAAGCAGATCCTTGGCGCCGTCACCGGTCATATCGGTCAGCTCCATCGCGGAATACTCGGTCTCGAGCAGTACACCGGGGGTACAGTCGCTGTCAAAATCGCACATGGTCAGCGCCCCTGTCCCATCCGACGCAAGCCGCCAGGTGACCACCATACCGCGCCGTCCGTCCGGGGTGATGACGGGAAAATCAACTGATTGGATGGCTGTGCCTGTCCCCTCGATCGAGCCGGTGCAGACATATTGGTCCTCCTGTTTCCGGTATACATAGATTTCAAATTCGTTGCTGGTTGCCGAGGACGAACCGCGGAAAAACGAAATGGCCTCTTCTACGCCATCGCTGTCCAGATCCACCAGCTGGATGGCGGAACGGTTTTCCCCCTCCGCCGGTGCGGTGTATGAGATACCGGACGCGATCTGTTTTTCCAGTTCTGCCTGCAAGGTTTGGTAGTTTGTTGAAGGCTTGGGCGCGGCCAGCAGATCGTCGCCCGATGGAAACGTACAGCCGCTCAGCACCAGCAGAGACAGCAGCACGGAAAGTATGCGAATCGGTTTCATGGATTTCTCCCATTCCTGATACTACAAACATATATACAAATTCAGTATAGCACAAAACGGTTTTGTTTGGTACTGGAAAATGTATAATTTTTATGCAGATCGCAAGCCTTTCCATGGCAAAAACGCCCATTCCTTTTCTCTTGCCGCATTGTAGTTTGCATTGACAAAGCCGCGTAAAATGGGTATACTGGTGATACGTTTTGAAATGCGGGTATGGCGGAATTGGCAGACGTGCAGGATTTAGGTTCCTGTGCCGCAA
>CALWEB010000024.1 GCA_944376955.1 uncultured Agathobaculum sp.
TGTTGAAGCATTGCTCTAAATCCGTTATAATAAGGATAGAAGCGCAGAAAGGAGCGGTTTGAATGGAAGATTGCCTGTTTTGCAAAATTATTGCAGGGGAAATCCCCTCAAAAAAGGTTTATGAAGACGAACAGTGCTATGCCTTTTATGACATTGACCCACAGGCGCCGACGCATTTTCTGGTGATTCCCAAGCAGCATATTCAGTCTGCGGCGGCGGTGGATGCGTCGAACAGTGCGGTTGTGGCACATTGCTTCGAGGTGATCGCCAAGATTGCGGCGGATATGGGAATGGATAGTTTCCGCGTTGTCTCTAATGTTGGAGAGCAGGCGGGACAAAGCGTATTCCATTTGCACTTCCATGTTCTTTCCGGCCGTGATATGACCTGGCCTCCGGGATGATAGAAAAAGAAGTGGCCTTACCGCCACTTCTTTTTTGCATCAACAGGGGGGAGGAGATACCATGCGTGAGCGGCCGCTTGTGTTTCTGGTGCCGCCAGCTGCCGCAGCAATCTATTGCGCGGCCTGCCTGGGGTACACCATAGACCTGAGTGTTTCCCTGTTCCTTCTTGCATTTTCACTGGCTGCAGCCGGTGCATGGATTGCGCACAGCCGGTTATTTACGATTTGCTGTATGCTGGCAGCCGCATTTCTGGCTTTTTCCAGCTTTTCGGTTTATCAGTCGGTTTTTGTCGATCCGATTCGCGCGCTGGCGGGCACTCATGCGGAGATCACTGCAACGGTTTTGCAGGATGCAGCCGTATATGATGACAATCAGCGTGCAGAATTATCGGTAGAGGATAACGATGTGCTGCCGCGCAGCTTTCGGATGTACTGCTATTTGCCGCTGACGGAAACGCCGTTGGCCGCAGGGGACACGATCAAGGTGAATGTCGGCTTTTACCTGCCGGGGAATACGGAAGGGTTTGACCGGGCCGTGTATCAGGCATCTGAAGGTTGTTTCATCACCGCTTCCTACACCAAAACCGAAGAGGACACGCCGGTGTCGTTTTCGGTTGCGCAAACACAAAGCCATTCTGTGCGGTGGCTGCCACAGCGCATTGCACGTTTTTGCAGACAGGCCGTTCAAAGTGCATTGCCGGAGCGGGAAGCCGGTCTGCTGACTGGACTGTTGATTGGAGACACGGACGGAATAGCCGCGGAGGATGAGCTGTCTTTGCGGATGGCAGGGCTCAGCCATCTGGTGGCGGTTTCCGGACTGCACGTCGGATTTCTGGTGGCATTTTGTTATTTGATCTTTGGACGTAGACTGGGTACCTATCTGTCCATCCCGTTGATTTTGCTGTTTGTGCCGATTGCCGGTGCGTCTCCGTCGGTCATTCGTGCTGCGGTGATGTATCTGATTGCGGCAGGCGCGTTTATCACGCGGCGGGAGGCGAATACCCTCAATTCCTTGTTTGCCGCACTCACTTTGCTGTTGCTCCAAAACCCGTATGCCATCGCTGGACTCAGCTTGCAGCTTTCCTTTTCGGCAACACTCGGGCTGGTATTGTTCGCAGGGAAAATGCAGGCAATGCTGCTGCATCCGTTCCGTACATGCCCCAAAATGCTGCGGAAGCTAGTGGCGGTTCTCGTCGGCGCGTTATCCTGTACTGTGTGCGCGACCCTGTTTACTGCGCCGATTTTGTTGTCCTCGTTTGGTTATGTTTCCGTTCTGTCTGTGCTGAGTAATCTGCTGGTGGTCGGTGTGACTGCCGTGTGTTTCATCGCAGGTTTTCTGCTGTGCATCGCGGCGGCGGTATGTCCGCCTGCGGTGCCATGGCTGGCTGAGGTCACACAACCGCCGCTTGCCTATATCCTGTGGGTGGCGGATCGCATTTCGACGATCCCGTTTGGAATGGTCAACTGGGGAGACGGGTTTGGGTTGGCGGCGCTTCTTCTGTTTTTTGCAGCGGTACTACTGTGGCTGCTGGCAGGCAGCCGGATCCAGTGGAAATATATCTTGCCTGTGACCTGCCTTCTTGTGGCTGGTTTCAGTGGGATGAGCGTCGTTCGGTATCAGCAGCTGTATCGCGTAACCTATCTGCCATGCGGTTCGGGACAGGCGGTTGTGGTTTCAGACACGCAGCACGCGACGCTAATTGACTGTGCCGGGGATGGCGGATATCGGGATGCGGCACAGCTGGTGCAGGAGTGGATGCGGTATCATAACATAGACCGGATTGATACTTTGATCCTGACAGCGGTGGACAGGGGACATGCGCGTGATCTCCCTGCGTTGTTGGAAACGGTTGAGGTCGGGGAAATTCTGATCCCGGCCGGATGCAAGCCGACCAAATACAATAGCGAACTGCTCGAACTTTGCACCGATGCGCAAGCAAGGGAGATCAGCCAGATAGAGGTGTTGGACAGCGGTGCGGCGCCTGTCACGGTCTTTCCGGTAACAGATGGCAAACTGGGTGTGCAAATTGCCAATGAGATTTTAATTTTACATAGCCCAACACAGAAGCAGCTGGCGGCGTTTCTCGCATCGGCCACTGTGACTGCGCCGGAGGTTGTCCTCTCACAGGGCAATATGGAGGATGAGGAGCTGCTGGCGCAGGCGCTGGAAAAGATACAGGCACAACGGATTGTCGTGCAAGCGGGCTTTGGGGATGTCCCCGCGCAGTACGATGGACTGCCTGTAGAGAGCCCATATTTAACCGGAGAAATTGAGCGGCAATTTGCCAAGGAGTGAAAACATGCCACAGGGGAAACAACAATCCAACGGAAAAACGCAGTTGCTTCGTGATCTAAAAAACGGTACATTTGCGCCACTCTATGTGATTTCCGGCGAGGAAAGCTATCTGAAGGAATATTATTTGCAGCAGCTGCGGGACAAGGTCGTCGATCCGCTGTTTGCGGATTTTAATTTAATCGAGCTGGAAGGAAAGAGCCTGACACCGGAGCAGCTGACGGAAGCGGTAGACAGTTATCCGGCCATGTCCGAGAAAAAGCTGATCATTGTAACCGATTTTGATCTGTTCAAGCCGCCGGCGGTATTTGCGGATATGCTGCCCGCTTTGCTGGCAGACCTACCGGATTATGTCTGTTTGGTATTTTATTACGATATCCTGGAAGGTAAGCCGGACAAACGCACCAAGCTCTATAAGATGCTGGATAAGGCTGCCTGCTTTGCGGAGTTTCAGCATATGGAGGAGCGGGAACTGGTCGCGTGGCTGGAACGGCGCGCTCGTTCGCTGGGCTGCGCCATCGCGCCGGAGGATGCGTCCTATATGATTTTCCTGTGTGGAAACTCCATGACCAATCTGGCAGGGGAAATGGACAAGGCTGCAGCCCATACGACGACCGGGGAAATCAAAAAATACAATATTGATGCGGTATGCTCTCCGGTTCTGGATGCGGTGGTGTTTGATCTGACCGATGCCATCACGGCCGGGAAATTTGAGCGCGCTGTGTCACTGGTGGGCGATTTGATGGCGCAAAAAAATAATGAAGTGATGATTTTCACGACGATCACCCGGCATATCCAACGCATGTATGCAGCAAAGCTGTGCGCCGAAGCGCGAGCGGGGGAAAAACAGCTGATGGAAATGATCGGTTCCAAGTCACCGTATTATGCCAGACAGATTCAAACTGCGGCACGGCGTGTGTCCTTGCGTTGGCTGCGTCAGGCGGCATCACTGTGCGCGCAAACCGATGCGGCGCTCAAAGGTAGTGCCGTAGACCGGCAAAAACAAATCGAACTGACGCTGCTTTCCATGGCGGCAGCTTGGAAGGAGGACGCAAATGGTACGCATCCGTGAGGCGATTGTGGTAGAAGGCCGGTATGATGTGAATACCGTGCGGCAAGTGGTGGATACGGTGGTGCTGGAAAGCGGCGGGTTCCGTATTTTCCACGATCAGGATCAACTGCGCTTGCTGCGACGGATTGCATCCGTGCGCGGATTGATTGTGTTGACCGACAGCGATGGTGCGGGCTTTGTCATCCGCAATTACCTGAAAGGGGCGTTGCCAACGGGAAGTGTGAAGCAGGCCTACATCCCAGATATTGCCGGGAAAGAGCGGCGCAAGCGGCATGGTTCAAAAGAGGGGAAACTGGGTGTGGAAGGGATGCGCCCGGAGGTGATTCTGGAAGCGCTGCGGCGCGCTGGGGCAACGTTTGAGGAAGAGGAAAAGACCGGGACAAAACCGACTAACCCCATCAGCAAGGCGGATTTGTTTGCGTGGGGTCTATCTGGGCAGAAGGATAGCGCGGTGCGCCGTGCGGCGCTGCTCAAGGCCTTGGATTTGCCTGCGCATATGACGGCCAACGCGCTGCTGGAATTTATCAATGCGGTCGTCACCCGGGAAGAGTTGGAGGAGCTGATTCATAGAATTACGGTAGGGGATTGACAAGAGAACCCGATCGTTCTATAATAACACTGTAAAAATTCATATGTTCTGTTTCAGGGCGGAGTGAAAGTCTCCACCGGCAGTAAACGGGCGTATGCCCGATAGTCTGCGAGCCGCAAGGCATGACGGGTGTGAATCCCGACCGACGGTTATAGTCCGGATGGAAGAAACAGGTGTATTTCGGTACGTCTGCGCGCCCTTGGATTGTTCCAAGGGCTTTTTTATTCCCCAATCAAACAGAACTCCTTGTAAAGGAGAGGCTTATCATGACAAAAACCAGTAAGATCACGTATACCGCGGTGTTTGCAGCCATTGCAACGGTGCTGATGTATTTCGAATTTCCGATCCCTTTTATGCCGCCGTTCCTGAAGGTGGACTTGTCGGGGGCTGTGGTTTTGATCGGCGCATTTATCTTTGGAATCGGCCCGGCCATTACGATGATTGGGATCAAGGATCTGATTCATTTGACGCAGAGCCAAACCGCAGGCTCCGGTGAACTGGCTGACTTCCTGATGCTGTCCACCTTGGTGATTATTGCGGTGCTGGTGTACCGTGCGCACAAGAGCCGGAAGATTGCAATGGTAGGTTGCTTGTGTGGTTCGGTCGCAATGGCAGGCATGGGGATGCTCACCAACTACTTTTTGATTATCCCGTTTTACGTTAACGGGATGGGATGGAATCTGGATGCCATTTTCGAAATGTGCAGAGCGGTGAATCCGGCGATCAATGGCATGGCGGCTTATCTGGTGTTTGGTATTTTGCCGTTCAACCTGATTAAAGGTGTGATCCTGACGATCATTACCATGTTGGCCTATAAGAAGCTGAGTGTGTTCATCCATTCTAAGCAGATTGCAATCCATACGCGCCAAAAAGCGAATTGATTGAATCAAAGAAAAAGGCACAGGCGAATCTCGCCTGTGCCTTTTTTGGAGGATAGCAAAACAAATCCGGGCGGGAGATTGAATCTTCCGCCCGGATTTTGAATGAACAAAGATTAACTGCACCGTCCGCACACTTCACATGCGGAGGGGGTAACGGCACAGCCGCCCAGCGCGGTTTCCCGCAATTCAATGGGGATACGCCGCCCAACAGCGTACATGGTTGCCAGCATCTCATCAAATGGGATCAGCTGCTGCACGCCGCTGAGTGCCAACTCGGCCGCGATCAGCGCATTGGCGACACCGGCAGCGTTCCGGTTCTGGCAGGGGTATTCCACCAGACCGCCCACAGGATCGCACACCAGGCCAAGCATATTCATCAATACGGTAGAGGCTGCATCCATGCTTTGTTCTGGCGTGCCGCCCATCAACTCCACCGTGGCGGAGGCTGCCATCGCGGCGGCGACACCGATTTCGGCTTGGCAGCCGCCGACCGCGCCGGCTACGGTCGCATTCCGCATGGCCAGATAACCAACAGCCCCTGCATGGAACAGGGCGTCAATCAGACGGCTGTCTGAGATTTTATAGCAGTCCTGTAGTGCCAACAGCAAACCGGGTACCACACCGGCGGAACCGGCTGTGGGTGCGGCAACGATCAGGCCCATGGAAGCGTTCACTTCCAACACCGCTACGGCATAGGTCATGGCTTTTCCCAGCACATCGCCGCAGATCGCCTTACCCTTGGATGCGTGGCTTGCCAGCTTTTTGGCTTCACCACCAATCAGGCCGCCCATGGACTTCATGGGCGATTTCAGCGGTTGGGTGGCAGAGTTGCGCATAATCTCCAGCACACGCGCCATTCGGTGATCGACGATGTCGCGGGTAGTTTCGCCTAAAACGCATTCGCGGCGACGCATGACCTCGGAGATCAGGCATTGTTCCTGCCGGCACAGTTCCAGCAGTTCTTTAGCAGATTTGAAATCCATATTTATTCTCTCCCTACGGTTCGATGATCATGACGTCATGCACATTCGGATTGTTGCGGAGCGGTTCGGCAATGCCTTCAGGGAACCGGCCGTCGGATTCGACAATGGTATACGCAGTATTTCCCTTGGACTCGCGGAACAGGCGCATAAAGGCGATGTTCACATTGCTGTCGCTGAGGACTTTGGTGATATGCGCCACTACACCGGGCTTGTCCTGCTGGATGACGATTACCGTGCTGTAATCGCCGGTGAAATCGACCGAAACGCCGTTGATGCGGGAGATGCGTACTTTGCCTCCGCCGAGCGATTCTCCGCGCACGGTCATCACCTGTCCACTCGTATTTTCCATCCGGATATCCACGGTGTTGGGGTGTACATCGGTTTCGGATTCGCAAGGGGTGAAGCTGTAAGCAAGCCCGCGTTCGGCCGCAATCTGAAAAGAATTGCGGATGCGGATATCATCCGTTCCAAAACCCATCATGCCGCCTAGAAGCGCGCGGTCGGTTCCATGTCCATGATAGGTTTTAGAAAAAGAACCATACAAGGTGAAATCCACCTTTTTCAGCGGGGGAGTGATCATTTTATGTGCCAAAAAGGCGATGACAGCAGCCCCGGCTGTATGGGAGCTGGAGGGGCCGATCATATTCGGCCCCAGAACATCGAAAACACTGACATAGGACATAGCCATTCTCCTTACCTGATTGCAGGAAATCAGGATTTTGCGGGATTTTTGTTGATAAATTTGTGATAAATGGTGTCAACGATGACGCCGATGGCATTATCGCCGGATACGTTGCACGCTGTGCCGAAGGAGTCTTGCGTGATATAAAGCGCAACCATGATTGCACAGATCGGGCCGCTGGGATCGCCGGCTTCGGCGCCGAAGATCATGTACAGGAAGGGGAGCGCTGTCATGATGGAGCCGCCGGGTGCGCCGGGAGAGGCGATCATTGCGATGCCAAGCGTCATGACAAAGGGGACGACAGTGGCAAGGCTGATCGGGATCTGGTTCATCAGGCATACTGCGGTGGCGCAGGCGGTGATGGTGATCATCGAACCGGCCATATGGATGTTGGCGCACAGCGGGACAACAAAGTTGCGGATTTCCTCAGAAACGCCATCCGCTTCCGCACATTGCAGGTTGACCGGGATGGTTGCGGCCGAGGACTGGGTGCCAAGCGCAGTGGCATAACCTGCGATCTGGTTTTTGATCAGGGTAAAGGGGTTCTTTCTGCTGACAGTACCGGCAATGGTAAATTGAATCACAATGCAGATCAGGTGCATGATGATCACGACAAGGAACACCTTCCATAGGATGCCCAAAATCGCAAAAGTTTTGCCGGATTTGGTCATATCGGTGAAAGTACCACAGATATAGAGCGGCAGCAGGGGGATGATAACCGAATGGAGTACCTTATCAATGATACCGGAGAAATCGCTGATGCCGTTGTAGAGCGTATCACCGATGGTTTTGCCGCGCAGGGTGGACAGACAAAGACCCAGCACGAAGGCCAACACAACCGCAGAGAGTGTGTCCAGCAGGGCGGGGAGGCTTAGGCTGAAATAGGCTTCCAACGAATTTCCAGCCGTCGCAGCGATCTGTTCCAATGCGTCCGCACTCATGAAGCTGGGGAACAGGTTGTGCGCTACAAGATAGGAGGCCGAGCCTGCAAGTAATGTAGAGCCATAGGCGATGATAACGGTGATCAGCAACAGCTTGCCCGCACCGTTTTTCAGGTTAGCAATGCCCATGGTGACGTAGGCAAGAATCATCAGCGGAATGACAAACGACAGGAATGTGCTGAAGAGGGTGGATGCGGTCACTACAATCCGGCAAAACCATTCGGGCAGGAACTGGCCGAACAGGATGCCGATGATGATGGCAATGACGAGTTTGGGGAGTAGGCCCAGCTTGAATTTTTTCTTTTCCATAAGCGAAACAACCTCCTATAATTTTGCTTAAATTTCCCTTGACCCTTTGTTGAATTTAGTATATTCTGTTTATAATGATAAGTCAAATTCATAAATTTAATATTATTATTTAAAAAAATAAATAATAAGACAGCCGGTTCCAAAGAGGTGCGAACAATGGAATTACGACAGATTAGTACATTTATCCGGGTCGCCCAATTTAAGAGCTTTTCTAAGGCGGCAGAAAGCCTGGGATACTCGCAGTCCGCGGTAACGGTCCAGATTCACCAACTGGAGGAGGAACTCCATACCCGCCTGTTTGATCGCATGGGGAAACGCATCGCGCTGACAGATCCGGGAGCACAATTTCTGGAGCGGGCTTATGAAGTGCTCAATGAGGTGAATAAGGCAAGACTTTCGGTTTCGAGTGCAGGGGAATTGCATGGACGGCTTCATATTGGAACGATCGAGTCACTGTGCTTTTTCAAGCTGCCTGCCGTACTTAGGATGTATTGGGAAAAGCATCCACAGGTGGTCATTCAAGTCACCATCGGGGAGCCGGAGGCTTTGGTGGAGCAGATGGAACGCGGCGAGTTGGACTTGATCTATCTTTTGGATGAGCCACAGTACAATAACAACTGGCGCAAGTTGATGGAACAGCGTGAGGAAGTCGTGTTTGTCGCCTCTGCTTCTCTTGGGGAGGAGTTGCGTAATATCCCGGATCTGAAGGTGGAGCAGCTGCTGGACAGGCCGTTCTACCTGACTGAGCGTGATGCAAACTACCGACGTGTGTTGGATCGTTTTTTTGCGTCACGCGAGACCGTACTGACACCGTTCCTCGAATGCAGTGACACTTCTTTTATCATCAAGATGTTAGAAATTAACCGTGGGATTTCCTTTTTGCCGTGGTATGCGGTGGAGCAAAGTGTGCGTCAGGGAAAATTGTCTTTGCTGAATGTAACCAATTTCCATGTATCGCTGTATCGTCAGATTTTTTCCCATAAAGAGAAATGGCATACCCGTGAGATGAACGAATTTGTGCATTTGGTGGAGGAAATCAACCGTTGAAGATGGGGGATGTGCTGGACAACTGTCAGCAACTGCTGCGGCAATTCGAATAGATAGGAAAAATTTAAATAGGCGCAAGCAGCTTTGCTGCTTGCGCCGTACTTTTTTGATCCTAAATCGTGAATGATACCTCTGTTATCCAAAAACAAAACATTTATTTTACAATTTGACCGGTGTGTTAAATGGTAAAAATAAGATGGTATTTGTCGAACGGCTATGATATAATCAATTCATATAGGTGATGGTGGATTTACAAATGTTATTTCCATTCGGAAAAGGTTTGGAAAATCTGTGATATCACTGGGAGACACAAATGGAGGGAATATTATGGGAGAGCAGAAGACAAAAGCGGGAAAACGGAGGATTCGGTTTGGAATGGTTCCGAAACTATTATTGGGAATTCTAGTACCTTTGTTTGTGGTTCTGATTGCCATGGGCATTTTCTTTAGAATGCAGGTTTCCAGCACCGTAGACCGGGTCATGAGCGCGGAGTTAGACGGCGAAGCGAATGCTGCGGCCAATCAGGTAAATGCCTTTTTTGAGCGATATTACGGCATTGTGGAATGTCTTGCATCCACGCAGATTGTCCGTGACGTAGCTGCGGAGCAGGCAACGACTATTGCAGAGAATCCGCTGTATGCCAGCTTGCGGGAAACGCTGCAGTTGATTCAAAAAGATAACGAGCAAGATATGGACTATATTTGGGTGGCTCCTTTGAAAACAGGGGAATTGCTGCAGAGCGATGGACAGCTTTACAATCCATCTATTGTAAATGTAACGACTCGTAGTTGGTACCAGCAGGTGATGGAGACAAACGGTACGATTGCAACAGGCATGTATACCAGCGTGAATACAAACAGCACAATGGTGACGATAGCAACGCCCGTTTTTTCGGACGATCAGATCGTCGGTATTGTAGGCATGGATTTGCAGATGGATCATTTGAATGAGATCCTCGGCACGGTTTCTGTCGGAGAGACGGGGTATATCACTTTGTATGATTCGGCAAACCAGATTATGTATCATCCGGATCCGGAACTGATCAATACCAATGCCAATGATGCAAATTATTCTGATAATATGTTGGAACTGATTTTGAGCAAACAGGATTCCGATGCCGTGCATTATACCCGGAATGGTGTTGCATATTACGGAAGTCTGGTCAACGTTGGTTCGTTGGGCTATACCCTGCTTGGCGTTATGCCGGAAGAGGAGTTTACGGCACAGACTACATCGGTGGTTCGCATTCTTCTTATTGGTATTGTTTGCTGTGGCATTCTGATTGCGTTGATTTGTGCGTTCTTGGCTCTGTCTATTACTAGGCCGTTGAAGCGTTTGAATTCCACTGTCAGTATGCTGGCGGATGGAGAACTCGATGTAACGGTAGATGTGCATGGGCGTGATGAGATCAGCGAAGTTGGTGGCAACATCAGCAGAATTGTAGACCGTTTGAAACAATATATTTTGTATATTGGTGAAATATCATCGATTCTTTACCAGATTGGTGCGGGCAACTTGCAGTTTACTTTGCAGCATGAGTATTCTGGCGAATTTTCCAAGGTGAAAACTGCATTACTGGATATTCGGGAGACCTTGACGAAGACGCTGACGTCGATTGCGCAATCTTCCGATCAGGTGAATGCTGGCGCAGAGCAGATTGCGATTGGCGCTCAGTCCTTGGCACAAGGCGCAACCGAACAGGCGTCTTCCGTTCAGGAATTGTCTTCGGCTGTACAGGAATTGTCATCGCAGGTAACGGATGAAGCGGAGAAGGCTGTGGAAGCTGGAAAGTTCCTGCAGCAGATTAATGACGAAGTCGAAAAGAGCAACCATCAGATGGAAATGATGCGTGCAGCAATGGATGACATCAGCGTTCAATCCACAACCATCCGCGGTATCATCAAGACCATTGATGATATTGCATTCCAAACCAATATCTTGGCACTCAACGCAGCGGTGGAAGCGGCGCGTGCGGGTGCAGCGGGTAAAGGTTTTTCTGTAGTTGCGGACGAAGTGCGCAGCTTGGCTGGTAAGAGTGCTGAGGCAGCACAGAAAACCAATGAACTCATCGAAAACTCTGTCAAGGCAGTACAGCATGGCGAAGAACTGACGCAGATGACTGCGCAGGCTTTGGAAACGGTGGCATCGGAGACGAAAAAGATTGTGGAAACGATCGATGGAGTCGCTGTCAGCTATCATAATCAGGCAGATAAGCTTTCTGAAATTGCAAGAGGCATTGACCAGATCGCAAGCGTTGTGCAGACAAACTCGGCAACGGCGGAAGAAAGCGCAGCGGCAAGCGAAGAATTGTCGGGTCAGGCAAGCGGCATGAAGGAGCAGATTGCACTGTTTAAGATGGATTCTGATCTGTAATTTTCAAAGCTCGTGCAGAGGAATATTTGTGCAAAAAGAACGCATTGCTACCTGATCATTAATTTAGCTGTGGAATGCACAATCGTTCGAAAAAACGAGCGTTTCTTCGTTGGAATCGTTAATGGCTACATACCTATGGACAGGATATTCCGTAACAGTGGATACTGAAAAGTTGGATGATTGTTTGAAGAAAACGAGTGCTTTGTTGTAAAAAAGGTTTGCCGCCTGTGAATTTGCAGGCGGCAAACCTTTTTGTGTTTATTCGATGCGTTTGCAGTGGGATGGTCGGGGGATGCCGTTTAACCGCTTACGACGCGGTGAAATTTCGAGTGAAGGGAGTTGAAAATATGGCAGTATTTCGCGTGGAGAAGAATCGAGGTTATACAGTGATGTCCAATCACCACCTGCGGGACAAAGGCTTGTCTTTGAAAGCCAAGGGTCTGTTATCGCAAATGCTCTCTCTGCCGGAAGATTGGGATTATACGCTGAAAGGATTATCTCTTATCAACCGGGAGCAGATCGACGCAATCCGGGCCGCAATCCGGGAGCTGGAACAGGCAGGATACATTGTCCGCTCCCGCGAGCGTGACAGCCAAGGGCGCTTGCGTGGTGCGGACTATGTGATCTATGAACAGCCACAATCTGTGCTAAATTTACCTACGTTGGAAAAACCAATGTTGGATAATCCAACGAAGGGAAAGCCTACGTTGGGAAAACCAATGCAATTAAATAAAGATATATCAAGTAAAGACATACCAAGTAAATAATCAACTAATCATACTGAAAGAGTAAGAAAAGAATACTTGGCCGAAAAAGAATAGTAGGAGGTGCCAACATGCACACGATCGCACTGGCCAATCAAAAGGGCGGAGTCGGAAAAACCACAACGGCAGCAAGCCTTGCTGTTGGTCTTTCCCGGCAAGGTAAAAAAGTTCTTCTTATTGATGCAGATGCCCAAGGGAATCTTACCCAGCTTCTAGGTTGGGAACAGCCGGATGAGCTGCACTTCACCCTGGCAACCATTATGGGGAAACTCATCACCGATCAACCCCTGATGCCCGGAGAGGGGATTCTGCACCACAAGGATGGTATGGATCTGATGCCTGCCAACATCGAACTGTCTGCGATGGAGGTGACGCTGGTCAACACTATGAGCCGTGAGA
>CALWEB010000025.1 GCA_944376955.1 uncultured Agathobaculum sp.
ATTTTTGATGTTAGGAGGAAGAAAACCACAAAATTCAGTTCATGGAGTAACGCGGGGAAACCGCTGCTCATATTTCCACTTTTTCAAATTCCACTTTGCTTCATTTAGCTCTAACAGCGCGGCGGAAGTTCCACCTTTTTTCCACGAAAAAGAGGGCGGGCATTTCTGCCCACCCTCTCGGATGACGATTTCTGGTTGCAATCCTGGCTTTTAATTAGCCGAAGTAACGCTTCAGCAGGCCCTCGAAAGCCTTGCCATGACGAGCTTCGTCGCGCGCCATCTCATGTACAGTGTCATGGATTGCATCGAGGTTGAGCGCCTTCGCACGCTTTGCCAGATCGAACTTGCCAGCGGTAGCGCCGTTCTCTGCGTCAACACGCATCTCGAGGTTCTTCTTGGTGGAGTCGGTTACCACTTCGCCCAGCAGCTCAGCAAACTTTGCAGCGTGCTCTGCTTCCTCGTAAGCTGCCTTCTCCCAGTACAGGCCGATCTCCGGATAGCCCTCGCGGTGTGCAACGCGAGCCATCGCCAGATACATGCCAACTTCAGTGCACTCGCCCTCGAAGTTTGCACGCAGATCCTTCATGATATCTTCGGGAGCGCCCTGCGCTACACCGACAACATGCTCAGCTGCCCAAGTCTTCTCACCGGACTGCTCCTTGAACTTCTCAGCCGGAGCGTGGCAAACCGGGCACTCTGCCGGAGCCGCTTCGCCTTCGTAAACATAACCACATACGGAACAAACAAACTTCTTCATGATTTTTTCCTCCTAATATCCTTTTTTGATTTTTATTTTTGGGGCGGAAGGAAACGGTCCATCGTAATGGAACAAAGCTGTTCGCGCAGAGACCGGTTGATCTCACCGAACACGCGATGGAAATCGCATTCCTTCCGGTTGCCTACACGGGTACACTGGAATTCATTGGCCAGACAATGATTGATCGCAATCGGCCCGTCAATGCATTCAATAATCTCACCCAACGTGATTTCGGAAGGCGACCGGTTCAATTCATACCCGCCTGCAACGCCCTTATAGGACTTTGTGATGCCGGACTGGGTCAGCTTGCGCAGGATTTTCAGTGCGAAGCGAAGCGTTACGCCCGCCGATTCCGCAACATCCTTTGCGCATTGCTTGCCGCCCGCCACTGCAAGGCAGTAGGTCACACGAATTGCATAATCCGCTTCATGTGTGATTCTCAAGTCGTTCCTTCCTTTCTCTTATCGGAACAACATCAGTATAGTATCGTTCCGCGAAAATGTCAATAGCATTTCGTGAAATTTAATATATTTTTTTATTTGATATAAATTATCAATACGCTTCATTTTTCAGATGCAGGATTAACTCTACCTGACAGGGTCAGTATATCATATTTTTTGACAAATGTCTATGGCATTTGTGGGTAATGCACGTTTACGGCGATATTATCTTGACACAAAAAATCCTCCCATTTTGCAAACCAAACCGGCTGTTCAACCGTCTAATCCATGAGAGCAAACCAACCGGGACGGCCGTCCGCACTTGCTTTCGGAAAGGAATATCCGCCATGATGGACAAAAACGAATTCACTGCCGCCGTGTTGGCCGCCGAGCCTACGCTATATCGTGTGGCAAAATCCATGTTAGGCAGCGAGCATGACTGCGCGGATGCGGCACAGCAGGCCATCCTGCACGCATGGGAGCGGCTGGATACGCTGCGTCGCCCGCAATATTTCAAAACATGGCTGGTACGCATTCTCATCAACGAATGCACCGCCATCCTGCGCCTGCGGCAACACGCTGCGCCTTACACGCCGGAACTGGCTGAAACGATTCCCGCCCCCATCTCCGACGACCACAGCGATCTGTATGCCGCACTGCTCGCGCTGGACGAAAAACTCCGCCTGCCCGTAGTGCTGTACTATCTGGAAGGCTTCAAAACACGCGAAATTGCCGGGATGCTCGGCATTCCCGAAGGGACGGTCAAAAGCCGTCTGCGCACTGCGCGCGAACAATTACGCAAAACACTGGAAGGAGCGTGCTTTGCATGATAAACCATACCGATTTTCCCCAAATGACCGATGAATTTGACCGGCGCGTCCGTAATACGCTCAATACCTTACCAGCGCAACCGCAGTACAGCCGCCGCCCTATGCTGCGCCGCCTGCTTGCCATCGGACTTGCCGCCGCCCTGTGCATCGGCGGCACGGCATTTGCCGCAAGCGACCTGCCCGCGGCCATCGGCCGGACATTCACCCTGCTGCTGCACGGCGAGGACGCGCAGCTTTTGCAGGACTACACCATCACCCCCGCGCCGGGTACGCTCGTGGACGAAAACGACCGCTATAGCCTATCGGTTGAGTCCGTGCTGTTTGACGAGAGCGCGGGCGCAGGCATCATCAGCCTGCACCTGCACAACAAGACCGGCGACGGCGTGATGCCGTTTGAAACCGGCAAGCCGCTCGCACAATACCAGACCGACGATATCGCATGGGGGCAGTTTGCCGAATGCTACAACGTAGAAGATGGACAGTATATTTTCGATATCGTGTATGGGGACGACGGATACTGCGGTGGCCGGTTCTATCTGGATACCACCCGCTCAACCGGAAACGACTATTATATAGAAGGTGCATTTATCCCCGGCATTGGTTCATCGTACCACGGAGAACCGCTGAGCCTGTACGTCCGGGAACAGGGCAACTGGATTGACGTAGACGGTATGGCTTATTATCCCCCCACCTTATCCGTCGAGCTGCCAGAATTTGAACAGATGCCCTATTACCAGACCGCTGATGGTGGCGTAACACTCTCGCAGATCGGGCTGCACGTCGTAGACCCAGAGTGGTACTGCGTGGTCGATGATCTCGATTCCATCATCATCCGAATGCAGGACGGCACCGACCTAGTCATTCTGGAC
>CALWEB010000026.1 GCA_944376955.1 uncultured Agathobaculum sp.
AGAAAGTAAGTGCGTGTCAATGGTGACGAGGGTACACCTGTTCCCATTCCGAACACAGTAGTTAAGCTCGTTTACGGTGACAATACTTGGCTGGTGACGGCCCGGGAAGATAACTCGACGCGCACACGAAAAAGCAGCAACTTTGGTTGCTGCTTTTTTTGCATATGGAGGTCTAATATGTATCAATATGTTTTGTTTGATCTGGATGGAACGCTGACCGATTCAAGGGAGGGCATCACGAAGTCAGTGCAATATGCACTTGCCAAAATGGGAATTGATGAACCAAACCTTGCGTCTTTGGAGCATTTTATCGGCCCACCGCTATATGATGAGTTCCGCCGCTGCTATGGATTTGATGAAGCACAGGCCAAGCAGGCGGTCGCGGCTTATCGTGAGCGCTTTGGCGAGATCGGCTGGAAGGAAAACCTGCTGTTTGACGGCGTCCCGACGCTGCTAGAAACATTGCACGCAGCAGGGAAGAAGCTTGCAATCGCTTCGTCAAAACCAACGGTATTTGTGCAAAAAATTTTGCAGCTGTTTGACATTGCGCCGTATTTTGATGCGGTGTCCGGTGCGACGCTCGATGGAACCATCAGCACTAAAACGCAGGTGGTCGAGCAGGCGCTGACCATGTTGGCGGTTGCAGACCGGCGGGAAGCCGTTTTGGTTGGCGACCGCTTTCATGATGTGGAAGGTGCAGACGCGTGCTCGATTGATTGCGTTGGCGTGACGTTTGGGTTCGGAGGGCTGGAGGAATTGCAGCAAGCCGGGGCGCGGCATATTGCGCAGAATTTCTCTCAGCTGACGGAACTGCTACTGCACTGACAGGATCATTCCGTTTGATATGGATGGTGATGCAACCGCCCTGTCGAATTCCATGTGGATATAACCAAGTAATTTTGTGGGGATCGACAGCGCAAAACGGCCGCTTCATTCTTTACCGTTTGCTGGAACTATGATAAAATAAAACCATGTCGAATGCGCGTCTGATCTGGCTCGCGGCGGCAGTTTCGTATAAACGGGTTGTGGGAAGGCTCTTGCCGCTTGTGACGGAGGAAAAACGATGATCCAATATCGGTTGCCCGTGCTGGCAGTACGGGATGTGGATGTTTCGAAAAGGTTCTATCAGGATTTATTCGACCAAGACATTGCGATGGACTTAGGCCGTAACATCACCTTTTCCGGTGGGTTTGCGATTCAGGCGGATTTCGATGAATTAGCCGATATTCCCAAGTGTACGATTTTGCATCAATCGAATAACATGGAGCTTTATTTTGAAGTCGATGATTTTGATGCATTCCTGGAAAGGCTGCGTGGTTTTCTGGATGTGGAATTGGTTCATCCACCCAAAATGCACGAATGGCATCAGCGCGTGGTGCGTCTGTATGATCCGGACTGGCATATGGTGGAAGTCGGCGAATCCATGGAAGTGGTGGCGCGGCGCTTGCTGCGCGAAGGGTATGATGTACAGCAGACGGCGCAGATCATCCAGCATCCAGTCGAGTTTGTGGAACAATGCAGGAAAGGTATGGAATAGCCTATGTTTGATTATCAGCCGGAGTTTGTCTGCTGCGGCGATGCGCGGATTGCTTATTATGATGCAGGCCGCGGTAGGCCGCTGGTTTTGCTGCACGGCAACGGGGAGGACAGCTCGTATTGGAAGGCGCAGATTCCAGAATTTACCCGTTTTTTCCGTGTGATTGCGGTGGACAGCCGCGGGCACGGCGCGTCGGAGGCCGGTTCGTCCGGGTTGTCGTTTGAACAGATGGCGCAGGATTTGAAAACCGTATTGGACACGCTGGGCATCCAGAAGGCGCATATTTTGGGTTTTTCCGATGGCGGCAATCTGGCGATCAAGTTCGCGCTGATATTCCCGCAATATGTGGATAAGCTGATTTTGAACGGCGCGAACGTGGAGATGTTCGCAGGAATGAAGCCGCATTTTCAGTTGCCTGTCTATGCTGCTTATGGTGCACTGCGTGTGCTTGGCCGCTTCAACCAGCGGGCCGCGCGCAAACGCGACGTGTTTGGTCTAATGGTGTATCCGTATGGCGTTGTGATGGAAGATTTGGCGCGGCTGACTATGCCGACCCTTATTATCGTCGGGGAACACGATATTGTGCGCGACAGCCAGACACGGGAAATGGCTGCGCACATCCCGCACTGTCGGGTAGAAACATTCCGCGATGGGGATCACTTTGTCGCGGCAAAGCAGCCGTCCCGGTTCAACCGGACGGTTGTGGAATTTTTGTTGGGGAGATAAGGACCATGCAGTTTATCAAAGCGGGAGATGCCGCAGAAAGCAATATTTTTAACCGGCTCGATGAAAGAAAGCGCGCACTGATTGCCGGCGGCGCGGATGTGATCAACCTTTCGATCGGTACGCCGGATTTCCAGCCGGATGCGCATGTGATGCAGGCGGTCAGCCATGCGGCGCTCGACCCGGAACAGTATAAGTATTCGCTGACCGAAACACCTGAACTGATTGCCGCAGTGCAGGATTGGTACCGCCGCCGCTATGACGTTTCGCTGGAAGCGGATGAGATCATGGCGGTCTGCGGTTCACAGGAAGGCATTGCGCACGTCGGCTTTGCTTTTGCCGGGCCGAATGACCTGATTCTGGCACCCGATCCGGGGTATCCGATCTTCTCGTTCGGACCGATGATGACAGGGGCGACCGTCGGCCTGTATCCGCTCAAGGCGGAAAACAACTGGCAGCTGGATTTTGCGGACATTCCGGAGGATATTGCCGAGCGCGCCAAGGCGATGGTGGTTTCCTATCCGAACAACCCGACCACCGCCGTGGCCGACCGCGCGTTTTATGAAAAGCTGGTCACCTTTGCGCGCGAGCATAACATCATCGTGCTGCATGACAATGCCTACTCTGATCTGATGCTAAACGGGGAGCAGGGGCTTTCCTTCCTGTCCATTCCGGGCGCGAAGGAAGTCGGCATCGAGTTTAACTCGCTGTCCAAGACCTATAACCTGACGGGAATGCGCGTTTCGTTTGCGCTGGGTAACCGTGAGGTCATTGGGCGGTTCCGCGCATTCCGTTCGCAGATTGATTATGGCATGTTTTATCCCATTCAGGCGGGCGCGGTTGCGGCGCTGACCGGGCCGCAGGATATCGTCGCCCGTAACCGGGAAGGCTATATGGCGCGCCGCGATGCGTTGTGCGGCGGGCTGCGCCGCATTGGCTGGGATGTGCCGGACGCACAGGGGACGATGTTTGTCTGGGCGAAGATTCCGGCGCGGTTTGCCTCGTCCGTGGATTTTGTGCTGGAACTGATGGAAAAGACCGGCGTCATCTGCGTGCCGGGCAGCTCGTTTGGCGCCCATGGCGAAGGTTATGTCCGTTTCGCGCTGGTTGTGCCGCCCGAGCGGATGGAAGAGGCTGTGCGCCGTATTGACGAAAGCGGTATCCTGCGCGGATGAGGAAATGCGATGAAGATCACACATATTGCACTGTATACCAACGATTTGGTGCGGAGCAGAACCTTTTATGAGACGTATTTTGGCGGTACCGCAGGTGCGCTGTACCACAACCCCAAAACCGGCCTGCAAACTTATTTCCTGTCGTTTGCGGACGGCGCGCGGCTGGAGTTGATGACGCGTCCGCAGCTGAAACCGGCCGCAGACGGCTTGTGCGTCGGCTGGGCGCATCTGGCATTTTCGGCCGGTTCGCGTGAACGGGTGGATGCACTGACTGAACAGTTGCGGACGGACGGCTATTCTGTCGTCAGCGGTCCGCGTGTGACAGGGGACGGGTATTATGAAAGCTGCATACTCGATCCAGATGGGAATACCGTAGAAATCACCGTGTAAAAAGGAGCAACCATGAAGCTGATCTCTTGGAATGTAAACGGCCTACGCGCGTGCGTGGGCAAGGGTTTTTTTGAGTTTCTCGCGGCTGAGCAGCCGGATATGATGTGCTTACAGGAAACCAAGCTGCAACCCGAGCAGGCGCCGCAGGTCGAAGGGTATCACGAATACTGGAATTCGGCGGAAAAGAAGGGTTATTCAGGCGTGGCGCTGTTTAGTAAGGACGAGCCCAAAGCGGTGACCTATGGTCTGGGTATCGACGAACACGACCACGAGGGCCGTGTCATCACTGCGGAATATGACGGGTTTTATCTGGTGACGGTCTACACGCCCAATTCGCAGGATGAACTGAAGCGGCTGGAGTACCGCATGGCGTGGGAAGATGCTTTCCGCGCGTACCTGCAAAAGCTGGATGCACAAAAGCCGGTCATCGTGTGCGGGGACATGAACGTTGCGCACCAGGAGATCGACCTGAAAAACCCCAAGACCAACCGCCGCAATGCGGGCTTCACCGACGAGGAGCGCGGCAAGATGACCGAACTGCTGGATGCAGGGTTTACGGACACCTTCCGCCATTTTTATCCGGATGTAACCGGCGCCTATTCGTGGTGGAGTTACCGCTTCAAGGCACGGGAAAAGAATGCGGGATGGCGCATCGACTACTTCCTGGTGTCCAACCGTTTGATCGAGCGGGTCAAGGACGCGCGTATTTTAAGCGATGTGTTTGGTTCGGACCACTGCCCGGTACTCATTGAAATCGAATAAATCCGGTAAAAGGTAAAAAAGAGACTGCGAACATCGTTCGCAGTCTCTTTTTGTCTGTATCCGGCTTCAGCCGCCGAGCAAGCCGCTCAGCGTGATCATGAGCGGGATGGTCACGGCGGAGAAAATCGTGGAAACGGCCACCGCACGGGTGGAAAACAGATAATCTGTACCGTATACTTGACCGAACATGGAGCAGGCCATGGCGACCGGTGCCGCCGCACTGATCAGCATGGTATTGCGCAGGGTGCTGCCAAGCGGCAGCAGCAGGAAAATTGCCATCGTGATCAGCGGCAGGATCAGCAGGCGCAGCGCAGCCACAAAATATACCTGTTTGTCCTGAAAGCAGGAGCGCAGGTCACATTGCGCAAGGAATGCGCCCAGAATAATCATCGCGACCGGGGTGTTGAGCGACGCCAGATAGGAGACACAGGTCGCGGGGATTTCCGGCAGGTTGAGCGGCGACAGGAAAAAGATCAGCCCGATGGCAAAGGAGACAGTACCGGGGTTAAAGATGGCATTGCGGATTTTCTGGCCACGCGGCGTATCGCGGTATAGCTGGGAGACACCGTAACTCCAAAGCAGAACATTGTTGACCGCAATAAAGGTGGAGCCAAGGAACAGGCCGTAGGAGCCGTACAGCGCATCGAGCAACGGCAAAGCCATAAAGCCGCAGTTGGTAAAGACCACACACACGCGCTTATCCGCAAAGTTTTTGTGCGGCCCATTGGCGCGGAACAACAGGTGGCTGACCACGATGGACAGCCCCATCGCTAGAATGGTGCATCCCGCAGCGGTCAGCAGATCCATGCCGAGCGCAGGGTCAAATTCACGCTGAAAGGAGTCAATGATCACACTGGGGGCGACAATGCGCGTCAGGATGAGCGACATCTGGCCGGCGCCGTCATTGTTCAGATATTTGAAGCGGAAGCATAGATAGCCGACGCCCATCAATAGAAACATAACGATGATCTGGGAGACCAAAATCTGTATATTTTCCAGCAAAATAAAATCCCTCCGATTTCCAACTTTACTATCATAAAACAACCGGCGCGCATTTGTCAATGCAAAAGGCATGTTTTCCCGTAACGGGGCATAGGATGGGGTGAAAGGGTGGTTGGCTGTGAAAAAAATCATCTGCACCGCCATATTGGGCGGGATGCTGCTGGTGCAGGCGGCAGCGCTGCCGGAAATGGGGGCGCTCAATGCCAAGTCCGCCGCGCTGTATGCGGCAAACGGACAGGAATTATATTCTTATCATGCCGACGAACAGCTGCAGCCGGCGTCGGTGACCAAAATTATGACGATGCTGCTGACGATGGAAGCGCTTGAGCGTGGTGAAGTCACGTTGGATACCATGATTACAGGCAGTGAATACGCCTGCTCAATGGGTGGAACACAGGTCTGGCTGGAGCCGGGCGAGCAGATGTCGCTCAATGACATGCTCAAGGCGATTGCCGTGGGTTCGGCAAACGACTGTGCGGTGGCCGTAGCGGAGCATCTTGCTGGTACGGAAGCGGCGTTTGTCGATCGCATGAACCAGCGCGCAACCGAGCTGGGCTGCACAAATACGCAGTTTATCAATGCCAATGGGCTGGACGGCATGGGGCAAAAGACCATAACCTCCGCGCACGACATTGCGCTGATCTCCTGTGAGCTGCTCAAGCACCCCAAAATCCTGGAGTACACCGGGATTTGGATGGACAGCATCCGTGATGGGAAATTTTCTCTGGCCAACACAAACAAAATGCTCAAAAGCTATCCGGGGCTGACCGGGCTGAAAACGGGATATATCTCCGAGGCGGGGTTTTGCATTTCGGCCAGCGCCGAGCGGGACGGCCTCAGTCTGGTAGCGGTGGTGATGGCTGCGCCGACCAAGGAAACCCGGATGGCGGACGCGTCTGCACTGCTCAATTACGGGTTTGCCAATTTCACGGTCTATACGCCGCCAGACGGCTTGCTGCAGCCCGTCCCCGTCCAGCTGGGGGATGCGGATTTTGTGCAGCCGGAGATGCAGGCGGATCAGTCTTTCGTGGTGGAAAAGGAGAAAGCGGCGCAGCTGGAAACGCATTTGGACATACCGGATGTGTTGCAGGCGCCCATTGCAGCCGGACAGCAGATTGGGGAGCTGACGGTATCGAGCGGGGGCGAAACACTGTTATCCATCCCGGTCACGGCCGCGGAGGATGTCGGGGCGATGACGGTACCCGGGCTGCTGCTCGAATTTCTGGGGAAACTGGCGGGCGGTGCCGCGTGATATGGACAAAATGACGGAAAGTTTGCAAATCAGGCTTGAGGTTTTCGGTGAACTATGGTACACTTAATACAACCTCAAAGGTTGGGAGGATATAAAACTATGGTAAAACTGATTATTGGCGGTACCGGCTCTGGCAAGACCAAGGAATTGATCGACCAGGTCAACACCGCGGTACAAGAAGAAAAGGGAAGTGTGGTTTGCATTTCGCGCGGCAATAAACTGACTTTTGACATTTCGCATGATGCGCGTTTGATTGATGCAACCGATTACCCGATCAAGGATTATGCAAGCCTGCTGGGATTCGTGTGCGGTATCCACGCCGGCAACTATGATATTACGCGTGTGTTCATCGACGGCCTGTACAAGATCACTGGGATCAAGGACGTTGCCAAGGCGGAGGAGTTCCTCAATATGCTCGATCAGTTCTCTTCCAAGCACAGCGTAAACTTTACGGTTTCCCTGAGCGAGGAGCCGTCCGCCGCGACCGAGGGTATGAAGCGCTTCCTGTAAGCGGATACTTAGCGGTGATAGCAGCATAATAAAAAGCAGCGATTTTGTCGCTGCTTTTTTCTTTTTCTGGGAAAATGGAACGCAGGAAAAGGGCGGAATACAAGGGGAAATCCTTTGCACACAAAAATGGTATCATTTCGCACAATAACAGTGGATTTTTGCACTTTCAGACAAGAAATGACGTGGAAAACAGCCGGAATAGAGGGAGTGCGAAAAAATTTTAGAAATTCCTGATAAAAAGTGTTTCACTTTTTGATCAGGTTAGGTATAATAAAAACTGATATGTGGGAGGGGGCAGTTATGCCTGTTTGGCACAGCTGTACCCGTGATATCAAATTGGCTTTACGGGGGAATGCGGTTGAGTCAAAAAAAGGACCATTGGAGTGTGCTGCGTTACCTGATTTACTTTAGTCAGGTGGGGTTCACGGTCGTTACACCGCCGGTACTCTGCTGCTTCGGGGCAATCTGGCTCCGGAACCGGTTTGGATGGGGCAACGGCGTGGTGATCGTTGGAATCCTGCTCGGGATAGCGGTCGCAGCCTGCGGACTGCGGGATTTCCTGCGGTTTACCGAGCGAAAAGCCAGAGAAAGCGAACGAAAGGAGAAACTGCCGTGACGGGAAAAGAGATCGTACGGGAAGAATCGGCGCGGATGCTGCGCGGGATGGCGCCGCTGACGCTCATCGCCTTCGGCATTTTTGTGCTGGCAGGCTGTGAGGCATGGCGGGCAGGCATCAGCCTGCTGCTGGGCGCGGGCTATTCGCTGGTTCTGTTCCGCATGATCGGCAATAACGTTGCCAAAGCTGCCCTGTTCCCACCGGATCAGGCGACCCGCATCGTGCGGCGCGGCTATTTCTTCCGTTATGTGCTGACCGGCCTTGCGGTGTTTGCGGCGATCAAAGCGCCGTTCATCCATCCACTGGCCGCGGTCCTGCCGCTCTTCTTTCCCAAAGTGGTTTTACTCTGGTACAATGTAGTTCAGAGGAAAGGAGGTTAGACGGTGAATGTTGAAATAAACGGCCCACAGGTACTGGGGTATTTTTTCGGCAATCCCAATCTGCCGATCACGGAAACCATGCGCAACGCATGGATTGTGATGGCATTTATCCTGTTCCTGTGCATTTTCCTCACGCACCGGATGCAGAAGATCCCAAAGGGGAAACAGGCGCTTGCGGAAAAGGCTGTCATTATGATTGACAATCTGGTGGACAGCACCATGGGGCAGGGATGCCGGGCATTTTCGCCTTATATTGCAACCCTGTTGCTGAGCTCGCTGTTCGGCTCGCTGGCGTCGCTGTTCTGGATGCGTCCGGTAACGGCCGACCTGAATACGACACTGGGCTGGGCGCTGATTACGTTCATCCTGATCACGTACAACAAGATCAAGTATGGCGGCATCGGCGGCTATCTCAAGAGCTTCCTTGAGCCGGTTTTCGTCATGGCGCCGCTCAATGTGCTCAGCGAAGTGGCCACCCCGGTCTCCATGTCCTTCCGTCATTTCGGTAACATGGCGGGTGGCCTTGTCATTTCGACACTGATTATGGGCGCACTGGAGGTTCTGTCAAACGCGATTCTGGGCTTTTTGCCCGTTCCGCTGTTGCAGATCGGTATACCCGGTGTCCTTTCGCTGTACTTTGACTGCTTCACTGCTTGTATGCAGGCATTCATCTTCAGTATGCTGACCATGGCTTATGTAGGTGATGCGCGCGGCAGCAGCTGACGCGCAGGGTACGGCAATTCACAACCGAATCCATTCTCAAATTTTGAACAACAACATTTTCAGGAGGAAAAAAGTATGGATCCCAAAGCATTTGTAGCAGGCATGTCCGCCCTCGGCGCCGGTATGGCGATGATCGCAGGTCTTGGC
>CALWEB010000027.1 GCA_944376955.1 uncultured Agathobaculum sp.
GCCGTCCGGCACCGGGAAAACGTTCAGTTCGTTAACCTGCTCCTTTTTTTCGGCAATGGCCAGCGCGCCTTCGATCACCATGGACTGGAATAATGCGCCGCCTATTTTCTGATCTGCCATTTGCTTAACTCTCCCCAAAAAGTTTGTTGGCCGTGCGTCAATCCGCACGGATGCTCTCGACATAGATATCCACGTTTTTCACGTCCACGCCGGTCAGGCGTTCGACATGGTAGCGCACCTCGCTGATGATCGAGCGGCACACAGTGGCAATGTTGACGCCATGCTCCACCGCGATATGCAGGTCAATGTTGACGCCGCCGTCCGGCGCTTCCACCACCTTGACGCCGCGCGACTGCGTATCGCGCCCAAGCAGGTGCGCCAGCCCGTCCGACATCGAACGGATGGTCATGCCCTTCACGCCAAAGCACGAGGAAGCCGCATAGCCCGCAATGCCGGCCATCACTTCGCTGGTGATTTCGATATATCCGAGATCGGTCTTGATCGTCATAGAAAAAACCCTCCCTGCGATCGTTTGATACGTTTTCAGCCCAAACGCGGCGGACGGCACGGCCCACGGCGTTTGCTTCTTTTATATGATATAACAAAACCATCCCAAATACAAGCAAACCGGTGATTTTTTTGCGAATGCCCTGACAAAAATCCGCATAATCGCTGGGTAAATGTACGCTATTTCTGTTTTTTTCAATTCTATCCGTTTTTTCGCAAACAAATGTTTGCTTTCTTGCCTGTTTTAGGGTATAATAGAGAAAAATACGAACGTATGTTCCGAAAGGCAACGATAAGGAGTGCGTCCATATGAAAAAAATCTCCGCCAAACAGCAACGGATTTTGGACTATATCAGCGAATTTTCCCTTGAACACGGCTATCCCCCCTCGGTGCGCGAGATCTGCGCAGAAATGAACCTGCGCTCGCCCTCTACCGTACATGCCCACCTGAAAAAATTGCAGGAGGCGGGCTATCTGGAGCCGAGCGAGCACAAGTCCCGCGCGCTGACCCCGGTCAGCGGCCCGTCCATGGTCACGCGCGTGCCCATCCTCGGCCGCGTCACCGCCGGTATGCCCATCCTCGCCGTGGAGGAGCACGTCGGCTATGTCCCGTTTGAGCCGGCAGCGAACGGCGGGGAATACTATGCCCTGCGCATCCGCGGCGACTCGATGATCGGCGTTGGCATCATGGATGACGATCTGGTTATCGTCCGGCAGGATATCCAAGCCCGGAACGGCGATATCGTCATCGCCCTTCTGGAAGATGAGGCGACCTGTAAAACGCTGAGCATCACGCCGGATGGCGTATGGCTGATGCCGGAAAACCCCACCTATCCGCCCATTGACGGCACCGGCTGCCAAATTCTCGGTGTGGTCAAGGCGGTCTACCGCGAATACTAAAAACAGTCGATCAAACGACAGTTTTGATCGAGGTCTGGCCGATGGCGGCGCGGAGGTTTACCGCATGGGAAGGAGGCATCCATGCCCGCACTGGAGGACAGCATCCGCTTTGTCAAAGGCATCGGCCCGAAGAAAGCGGCTTTGTTTGAAAAACTGCATATTGGCACACTGCGGGACGCGCTCGAGACCTATCCGCGCGACTATGAGGACAGAACAAAACTCACCCGCATCGCGGGCATCGCGGAAGAGGGCAAATATGCGATCCGTGCGGTCGTCGGCACCGAGCCGAAAACCACCCACATCCGCAAGGGCATGACGCTGGTCAAGTGTACGATCTTTGACGAATCCGGTTCGCTGCCCGTCACCTATTTTAACAACCCGTATGCCGCAGCACTGCTGCGCGTCGGACAAGAATATGTGTTCTACGGACGTGTGCAGATGACGGGACACGCGCGGATGCTGGTTTCGCCGCAGTCGGAAAAGGTGTCGCCAGACGCGGAACACCCCGGCCGTATCGTGCCGGTCTACCCGCTGACCGCCGGGCTGACCCAGCGCGACATGGCGCGCGTGACCGAAGCCGCGCTGGACGCCGTGCCGGGCGACTGGCCCGACCCGCTGCCCACAGTGCTGCGTGCACAGTACAACCTGCCGGACGCGGCGGATGCGCTTGCCGCTATCCACCGGCCGCAGTCCACGCAGGACGTGTCCGACGCGCGCCGCCGCATGGTATTCGAGGAACTGTTCCTGCTGTGCTGCGGCTTGCAGCAGCTGAAAGAGCGCCGCCGCGCGGACGCGGGGCTGGTATTTTCCGATACCTGTCTGCCAGACTTTTTCGCCGCGCTCCCCTTTTCGCCCACCGGCGCCCAGCGGCGCGCCATCGAAGAAATTGCAGCGGACTGTGCCTCCGGCCGGCCGATGAACCGGCTGGTACAGGGGGATGTTGGCTCGGGCAAGACGGTCGTTGCCGCGGCGCTGTGCGCACTGGCCGCCAAAAACGGCTACCAAGCCGCCTTTATGGCGCCAACCGAGATCCTCGCCACGCAACACGCGGAAACGCTTGCGCCATTGCTGGAAAAGCTGGGCATTGCCTGCACACTGCTGACCGGTTCCATGAACGCCGCCCAGAAGCGCGCCGCCCTCGCCGCTATCGAGAGCGGCGCAGCGCAAGTCGTGATTGGCACGCACGCACTCATCCAGCAGGGCGTGGCCTTCCATCGGCTGGGCGCGGTGGTCGCGGACGAGCAGCACCGTTTCGGGGTGGCACAGCGCGCCGCGCTGTCCGCCAAGGGACAGATGCCGCATGTGCTGGTCATGTCGGCAACCCCCATCCCGCGCACCCTTGCGCTCATCATGTATGGTGACCTTGATGTGTCCGTGCTGGACGAAGTCCCGCCCGGCCGCCAGCCGGTCGAGACCTATGCGGTGGGCGAAAACATGCGCCGCCGCATCACGGCCTTCATCGACAAACAGATCGGGGAAGGCGGGCAGGTGTACGTCGTTTGTCCGCTGGTTGAGGAGGGCGAACTCCACCTCAAAAGTGCCGAACAGCACGCGCGCGATTTGCAGGCCGCGCTGCCGCACCGGCGTGTCGCCGTGCTGCACGGACGCATGAAAAGCGCAGACAAGGAGCGCGTGATGCAGGCGTTTGCCGCGAAAGAATACGATATCCTGGTCGCGACGACCGTCATCGAGGTCGGCGTGGACGTGCCAAACGCCAATCTGATGGTGGTCGAAGATGCCGACCGCTTTGGCCTGTCCCAGCTGCACCAGCTGCGTGGGCGCGTCGGGCGCGGCACGCGGCAGTCCTACTGCATCTTTTTCGGCGCGGATAAGGGCCAGACCGCGCGTGAGCGGCTCAAAATCCTGTGCAAGACCAACGACGGCTTTGAGGTTGCGCGCGCTGACCTGACGCAGCGCGGCCCGGGCGACTTTTTCGGCCGGCGGCAGCACGGCCTGCCCGCGCTGCACATTGCCGACCCGGTTGCCGACCTCGCGCTCATGCAGCACGCACGCGAGGAAGCCGAGCAGATTTTGCAGGCTGACCCGACGCTTGCGGGCTACCCCGAGCTGCGCGCGCGGGTACGCCGCATGTTCGAGGAACGGAATGAGGCCTATAACTAAAAAAGGGAGAAACCCGATGGTTTCTCCCTTTTTTCATGCCTTCTTGGTTGTCCCGTCGCGCTCGGACAACACCAGCCCACCCAAAGCCAGCGCTGTCCCCAGCCACATGGACGGGGTCATGGTCTCATGCAGGATGAGCGCCGAGCTGACAATGGTCACGATCGGGGTTGCGTAGATGTATGCACTGGTGCGCACCGGCCCGAGCAGAAACACCGCGCGGTTCCATGTGACAAAGCAGGTGGCCGACGCGCCCAGCCCGAGGAACAGCAGGTTTGCCAGATGCACCGGTTCAAGCCAAGCCGCAGGCCCTGCCGGGAAGCCCTCCAGGAACGCCGGAATCAACAGAAACAGCAGACCATATCCGAACACCCGGCAGGTCAGCGGCACGGTGCCATACCCCGCCGCACCCAGATACCGGATCAGCACGGAATACACACCCCAGACGAGCGCCGCGCCCACGCCGAGCAGCGCGCCCAGCGGATTAAAGTGCAGTTCGCTCACGCCGGCCAGCGATACCAGCGCCACACCCGCCATCGCGCAGACGAAGCCGCAGAAAAACCAGCGGCCCAGCTTCTCATGCAGCAGTACGGCGGCAAACAGCGCCGTAAACAAGGGCGCCGCCGCCACGATTACGCCTACCAGTGAAGCGGAAATATACGTCAGCGCAATGTTTTCCATCAGAAAATACAGCGTCACCCCGGTCAGCCCCGCCAGCGCAAACAGGATCTCATGCCGCCGCTCTTTGGCGCGCACCCAGCCGCGCGACGCAATCAACAGCGCTGCAAACCCCAGTGCAAAGCGCGTGACCATAATTTCCACCGGCGAAAAGGTGCGCAGCAGCACCTTGGTTGAAACAAAGGTTGTCCCCCAAACCAGCACAGTGAACGCGCCGAGCAGATGTCCCTGCAAAGTATGATTTTCCCGCATTGTCTTTTGCTCCTCCCGCACCCCATGTGCGTACAAAATAAATCGGAAGCGCCAAGCGCTTCCGATGAGGTGGTGTCAGTCGATGAAACCGCCGCCGATCACAATATCGCCGTCGTAAAACACCGCGCTCTGCCCCGCTGCCGGTGCGCGGACTGCGTCCTCAAACACGATACGCGCGCCCGTGCCGTCCGGGTACACCGTTGCGCGATCGCTGCGACGCGAAAAGCGCACGCGCACCTCGCAGGAAAACGGGCCGTTTTCTGCGTATTCCGGTGCGATAAAATGCGTATCACGCACCGTGATCTCGCTGCGGTACACATCCTCAAGCGACAAAACGACCTCGTTCGTCTCCGGACGCAGTTCATGCACAAACAGCCGGCCCTCCGCCGCGACGCCCAGTCCCTTACGCTGGCCGACTGTATAGCAGTGGATCCCCTTGTGCCGGCCCAACACTTTGCCGTGCTCGTCCACAAAATTGCCCGGCGGGCAGGCTGCGCCGTGGCGTTCCAGCCACCCCTG
>CALWEB010000028.1 GCA_944376955.1 uncultured Agathobaculum sp.
ACGCGCCGCTCGAGCTGGATGTGGAAAATCTGCCAGAAGCCCAGCCGGACGAGTCTGCGCTATATGACCTGTTGACACGGCTGGAATTTAAAAATTTTATCAAGCGGTTGGATTTGAGCGGCGAGCAGGCCGCGCCGCGTCTGCCGGAGGTGCAGTTGCAGTGCGTAAAAGGTGCTGCGGAAGCGTTTGCCCTGCTTGACGCGCTGACCGCATCCGACCGTGTGTTTGCTGTGCTTTCGGAAACACTGCGCGCCGCCTGCTTGCTGGATGGCGATACGGCATCCGTGCTGTTTTCGGACGATTTTGCCGAATCCGAGTGGGATGATCTGCTCCGCCGCTTGTTTGACGGCTCGATCGAACTGGTGCTGCACGATGCCAAACCGGTTGCAGCAGCGCTGCTCGATCGTGGGATCGCACCAGATGGCATTCGGTTTGATACTTGCATCGCGGCATACCTGATCGACCCGACACAGTCGGGGTACGACCTGCCGCGTGTTACGCTGGCATATTGCAATACGGAACTGCCTGCCCTCGATCTGGATGACCCGGCGGCGGTGTCTCTGCTCGGCGGGCAGGATGTGACTGCTGCGGCCTGTGCGCGGTACGCTTCCGCCATCCGTGCGATCTACACCGAGACAGCTGAGCAGATTGAGCAGCTGGGGATGCGCAAACTATATTATGAAATCGAGCTGCCGCTCATGCGTGTGCTGGCGGAGATGGAGGTGCTTGGCTGCGCGGTGGAGCCGGACGCCTTGCGTGCATTCGGGGACAAGCTGGATGGCCGCATCCGGGAGCTCACCCAGCAGATCTATCACGATGCGGACGGGGAGTTTAACATCAACAGCCCCAAGCAGCTGGGTGAGGTGCTGTTTGAAAAACTGCATCTGCCCGCGCCGAAAAAGACCAAGACTGGTTACTCCACCAATGTGGAGGTGCTGGAACGCATTGCGGACGACCATCCGATCGTGCCGCGTATTTTGGAATACCGGCAGCTGAGCAAGCTGAAAAGCACCTATGTCGAAGGGCTTCTCAAGGTCATCAGCCCTAAGGATGGCCGCATCCACACACACTTCCAGCAGACCGTCACTGCGACCGGCCGCCTGTCCTCGACCGATCCGAACTTGCAGAATATCCCGGTGCGCACCGAGCTGGGACGCGAACTGCGCCGCATGTTTGTGGCGCCGGATGATGAACATGTGCTGATCGACGCGGACTATTCGCAGATCGAGCTGCGCGTACTCGCGCATATCTCGCAGGACGCGCATATGATCGAAGCATTCCGCTCGGGGCAGGATATCCATGCGGCAACCGCGGCCAAGGTGTACCATGTGCCGCTGGAAGAGGTCACACCGCAGATGCGCTCCTCGTGTAAGGCGGTCAACTTCGGCATTGTGTACGGCATTTCAGATTTTTCGCTCGCGCAGGATATCGGCGTGACGCGCAAGGAGGCGGGCGAGTTCATCCGCACTTATCTGGACACCTATCCGGGTGTAGCAAAATATATGAATGACATTAAGGAAAGCGCCAAGGAAAAAGGCTATGTGACCACGCTGTTCGGACGCCGTCGTGCGCTGCCGGAACTGAAAAGCCGCAATTTCAACATCCGTTCGTTTGGTGAGCGTGTGGCAATGAACACGCCCATTCAGGGTACGGCGGCGGACATCATCAAAATTGCAATGGTGCGCGTGCGCGACCGTCTGCTGCGCGAAGGCTTACAAAGCCGCCTGATTTTGCAGGTACACGACGAGCTGATCCTCGAAGCGCCGAAGTCTGAGCAGGAGACCGCTATGCGGCTGCTGCGCGAGGAGATGGAGACAGCGTTCCCGATGGACGCGCCGCTGGTGGCAGAGGCCAAGGCGGGACACAGCTGGTATGACACAAAATAATTTCGATTGAACCATACAGGGAGAATGCTCTATGGACAAAATAATTTTCATCTGCACGGGCAACACCTGCCGTTCTCCAATGGCGGAAGGGTTGTTCCGTGCGCACGGAGGCGAGGAGAAAACCGGTCTGACTGCTGCGTCGGCTGGCCTGTTCACGCAGGACGGCATGCCCGCCTCGGAAAACGCGGTGACGGCGGCAAAGGAGCTGGGCGCGGATCTTTTGGCGCACCGTTCCCGGATGCTGACGCCGGAAATGGCAAAAAATGCGCGCTATCTGGTCTGCATGACGGGGGCGCATTACGACCGCCTGTGCGAACAGTATCCGGATTGCACGGACAAGGTGTTCACCCTGACACAGCGGGACATTTCCGACCCGTTTGGCGGCGATCTGGAAACCTATCGCCGCGCGGCGGCGGAGATTGACGCGGGGGTGCGCAGTATCATCGAGAGGTTGTCTGCATGACGGTGGTGCCGATGGAGGAGCGCCATCTGGCGGCGCTGGCCGAGATCGAAAAAGCGTGCTTCCACGCACCGTGGAGCGAAACCATGCTACGTGAGGAACTGGGCAAAGGTATTTTTCTGGTTGCCGAGCGGGATGGGAAGGCCGTTGGTTATGTCGGCTGTCAGACCGTGCTCGACGAGGGGTATATCACCAATGTCGCGGTTTCACCCGCGTGCCGCAGGCAAGGCATTGGCCGAGCGTTGATTGCTGCGCTGGTACTGCGCGCACGTGCGCAGGCATTGGCCTTTGTGACGCTTGAAGCGCGCGCGTCCAACGCGCCTGCGATTGCCTTGTACGAGGGTGCGGGCTTTGCGCGTGTCGGTGTGCGCAAGAATTTTTATACCGCGCCGACCGAGGACGCGGTGCTCATGACGTTGTTTCTGAAGGGGTGATACGCATGGAAATTCGGTTTGTCGATGCGGAGAACGCGGATTTTCTCGCGCTGGTGCAGCAGCTGGATGCGTATTATTTCCAGGTTGTTGGCGAGGTGCATCGCCGCTACGCCAAATATAACGACCCACATCTGCTGAACGCCCGCATGGTTGCCTATCAGGATGGCAAGGCCGTAGGCTGCGGTGCATGGAAACAGATTGACGATCAGACCGCTGAGGTCAAGCGCATTTTTGTTGCGCCGGATTACCGGCGGCAGGGCGTGGCCAGTGCGCTGATCGGCGCGCTCGAGCGGGACGTTGCCGCGCACGGCTATATGCGCGCGATTCTCGAGACCGCACGTACAACGGATGACTCGGCGGCGCTTTATCGCAAACTGGGTTATCAGGAGATTGCCTATTATGGCAGCCCGGCGGGTGCGGAAAACTGTCGGTGCTTTGAGAAAATGCTGGCAGCAGAGGGGAGCCGGACATGATCGTATTTCTGGCGCTATGCCTGATCGGAACCGTGCTGTGCGCCTGTGCGTTCTGCCATGCGCTGTGTGATGCGCTGCGCGCGGTACAGGGCGGCGGCGACCCAAAGGCACCGGTGGTGCGGCTGCAGGTGAGCCTGAGCGGCGCATTGCTGTTGCCGACGGCGGCTATCATCCGAGTGCTGCTATTTGTGATATATTCTTTTTGACGAGTGGGGAACAACGCATGAGAATTTTGGCTATCGAGTCCTCCTGTGATGAGACGGCGGCAGCCGTGATCGAGGATGGGCGGAAAATTTTATCGAGCGTGGTGGATACGCAGATCGAAACACATGCGCTGTATGGCGGCGTGGTGCCCGAGATTGCTTCGCGCCGCCACATGGAGGCGGTCGTGCGCGTGACTGAGCAGGCGCTGGCGGATGCAAAAATGGACAAGCACGCGGTGGACGCAGTCGCAGCGACTTGTGCGCCCGGCTTGATCGGCGCGCTGCTGGTCGGCGCAAACTTTGGCAAGTCGCTGGCCTATGCCATGCACAAGCCGTTTATCCCGGTGCATCACATCCGCGGGCATATCGCGGCAACTTATCTCGCATATCCTGAACTTAAGCCGCCGTTTCTCACGCTGATCGCGTCGGGCGGGCACAGCGAGATTGTGATGGTGCGCGATTACACGGAGTTTGAAATCCTCGGCGGCACGCGGGACGACGCGGCGGGCGAGGCGTTTGACAAGGTCGCGCGTGTTTTAGGCGTGGGCTATCCGGGCGGCCCGAAGATTGACAAGATGGCGCAGGAGGGCGACTCAACTCGCTATAAGCTGCCGGATTCGCACATCAAGGATGCGCCGCTTGATTTTTCCTTCTCGGGACTCAAAACTGCGGTCATCAACCTAGCACACAACGCGGAGCAGAAAGGCGAAGAAATCGGCAAAAACGATCTGGCGGCCTCGTTCTGCGCGGCCGTGGTGCGCACGCTTGTGCCGCGGCTCGAGCAAGCGGTGCATCAGACGCACGCGCGGCGCGTGGTCTGTGCGGGCGGTGTTGCGGCCAATTCCTTCCTGCGCGCGGCGCTCAGCGATATGGCAAAACGCACGCATACGCAGTTGTATCTGCCGCCGCTCAACCTGTGCGGGGACAATGCCGCGATGATCGGCAGTCAGGCCTATTTTGAGTATCTTGCAGGCAACACGGGTACCACCCTGCAAAATGCTTTTGCCACTGCGGAGATCGGAGAGAATATTTGTGAAAAGCGATAGGGGAAAAGGGCTTTTCAAAAGAGTGGGAATGTTGTAAAATAGAAGTGGTTTTTGCGCTGCAAAGGCCACTTCTATTTTGTTTTTGGGCACGGTGTGTTTTTCGCGCCGTGGAGAAGGCTGTGGAAGCCGCAACCGCCCGCCTTGCATGGGGCGGGGCGCGGGGTGTATTTGGCACCCTGCGTGTGGGACATAAAGGAGCGAAGAAAAACACAAATGGGTATGACAATAGCGCAAAAGATCCTGAAGGCGCATCTGGTGGATGGCGAAATGGTGCAGGGGCAGGAAATCGGCCTCAAGATCGACCAGACGCTGACACAGGATGCCACCGGCACGATGGCCTATCTGCAGTTCGAGGCGATGGGCGTCGATCAGGTCAAGACCGAGCGGTCGGTTGCTTATATCGACCACAATACCCTGCAATCCGGCTTTGAAAATGCGGACGACCACAAATATATCGGATAGGAAGAGAAAAAGCACGGCATTTACTATTCCAAGGCGGGCAACGGCATCTGCCATCAGGTGCATCTGGAGCGCTTCGGCGCGCCGGGCAAGACCCTGATCGGCTCGGACAGCCACACCCCGACCGGCGGCGGCATCGGTATGCTGGCGTTTGGCGCGGGCGGCTTGGACGTTGCGGTTGCAATGGGCGGCGGTGCCTATTACATCCCGATGCCCAAGATGGTGCGCGTGACCCTGACGGGCAAGCTGTCCCCATGGGTATCGGCCAAAGACGTCATTCTGGACGTACTGCGTCAGATGACCGTCAAGGGTGGCGTGGGCAAGATTGTCGAGTATGCGGGCGAGGGCGTGAAGACCCTGTCTGTGCCTGAGCGTGCGACCATCACCAATATGGGTGCCGAGCTGGGCGCGACGACTTCGATCTTCCCGTCCGACGAGGCGACCCGCAAGTTCCTCGAGGCGCAGGGCCGCGGCGATGTGTGGGTCGAACTGTCCTCCGATCCGGACGCGGTTTACGATGAAGAATATACGGTTGACCTGTCCGCGCTCGAACCGCTGGCCGCGATGCCGCACATGCCGGACAACGTCAAAAAGGTATCCGAAATCGGTAATATCAAGATCAACCAGTGCTGCATCGGCTCATGCACCAACTCTTCTTATTACGATATGATGAAGGTTGCGTCCATCCTGAAGGGCAAGACCGTACATCCGGATGTGTCGCTGACCATCAGCCCGGGTTCCAAGCAGGTGTTCAACATGCTCGCGCAGAACGGCGCACTGGCGGACATCATTTCCGCGGGTGCGCGTATTCTGGAATGCGCTTGCGGCCCCTGCATCGGTATGGGCCAGTCGCCGGAGTCTGCGGGCGTGTCTCTGCGTACGTTCAACCGCAACTTTGAAGGCCGTTCGGGCACGCAGGATGCGCAGATTTATCTGGTATCCCCCGAAGTCGCGGCGGCGAGCGCGCTCGCGGGCGTGCTGACCGATCCGCGTACGCTGGGTGAGATGCCTGAGATTGAGATGCCCGAGCACTTTACGATCAACGATAACCTGATCGTCAAGCCTGCCGAGAATCCGGACGAGGTCGAGGTCGTGCGCGGCCCGAACATCAAGCCGTTCCCGCTGGGCAAGGCGCTGGAAGCGAGCTACACGGGCAAGGTTGTCCTCAAGACTGAGGACAACATCACCACCGACCACATCCTGCCGGCGGGTGCCAAGCTGCTGCCGTACCGCTCGAACGTGCCGTACTACTCCAACTACTGCTTCATCAACGTCGATCCGGAATTCCCGGCGCGCTGCAAGGAGCAGGGCGGCGGCATCATCGTCGGTGGCGCAAACTACGGTCAAGGCTCGTCGCGTGAACACGCGGCGCTCGTTCCGCTGTATCTGGGCGTCAAGGCCGTATTGTGTAAGTCGTTCGCGCGCATCCACAAGGCCAATCTGGTCAATTCCGGCATCCTGCCGCTGACCTTTGCAAACCCGGCAGATTATGACGAAATCAGCCTGTTGGATGAGATTTCCCTGCCGAATGTGCTGGAGGAAGTGAAAAACGGCCAGCAGGTCACTATTGTGTGCGGCGGCAAAACCTTCAAGGCGGACTGCGATGTGTCCGACCGTCAGCGCGGTGCGCTGCTTGCCGGCGGTACGCTCAATTACGCCCGTCAGAATGTGAAATAAATGGTTTGTGTCAGAGGGAGTCTCAAGGCTCTCTCTGACCTGCTTTTCTTGACAGAACATAGAACTTTTGTTAAAATAATATCAATTCAATAGGAGGACGTTCCCATGTCTATCGACCAGTCCATTCTGGAAAAGTTTGAAGCAGTCGTCGAAAGCCAGCGCAAGCGTATTGCGGATATGAAGGCGCAGGACGACTTTATTGATTATTCCAAGCTCGACAAGCTGATTATCGGCGTATGCGGCGGCGACGGCATCGGCCCGATGATCACCGGTATGGCACAGCACGCGCTGGAAGTGCTGCTGGCTGACAAGGCCAAGGCGGGCAAGGTGGAGTTCCGCGTGATCGACGGGCTGACCATCGAGCGCCGCGCTGAACTCGGCTGCGCGATCCCGCCCGATGTGATGGAAGAACTGAAACAGTGCCACGTCATCCTGAAGGGGCCGACCACGACCCCGCGCAAGGGCGATCCGTGGCCGAATGTCGAGTCCGCCAATGTGGCGATGCGTAAGGCACTCGACCTGTTTGCCAACGTGCGTCCGGTAAAGGTGCCCGAACTTGGCATCGACTGGACGTTCTATCGCGAGAACACCGAAGGTGGCTACGCAGTTGGCTCGCAGGGCGTGCAGATTGACGACGATCTGTTCATTGACTTTACCGTTGCCACCTCGCAGGGGTGTGAGCGTATCGCACGTCTGGCATTTGATTATGCGCGCAAGACCGGCAAGAACCGCGTGTCCTGCGTCACCAAGGCGAATATCATCAAGACCACCGACGGCAAGTTCCTCGATACCTGCCAAAAGGTGGCGAAGGAATACCCGGAAGTTGAGTTTGACGACTGGTACATCGATATCATGACCGCAAAGCTGCTGGACGACAAGCGTCGCCGGGACTTTAAGGTCGTGCTACTGCCCAACCTGTACGGTGATATCATCACCGATGAGGCGGCTGAGATTCAGGGTGGTGTCGGCACCGCCGGTTCGGCCAATATCGGCAAGCGCTATGCGATGTTTGAGGCGATTCACGGTTCTGCGCCGCGTATGGTGCAGGAAGGACGCGCGAAGTATGCCGATCCGTCGTCCGTGCTGCGCGCATCGGTGATGCTGCTCGAGCACATTGGTGAGATTGAACTGGCCCAAAAGCTCGACCGTGCGCTCGACATCTGCATGTTTGAGGAAAAGAAAGTGGTCGTTACCGGCCGCGACACCGGCGCTACGGCGCAGGAATTTACCGATTATGTGCTGGACACGATTGCCGGTCTGTAATCGTTTATCTTAAAATTATGGAAGAAGGAGAGAGCCTGTGGAACGAAAGCAAGAGGTTTCCAAAGCGGTCATTCAGCGGCTGCCGCGCTATTACCGGAATATCTGTGAACTGAAGGCTGAAGGTGTGCAGCGTATCTCTTCGCGTTCGCTGGCAGAGCGTATGGGCTTGACGGCTTCACAGATCCGGCAGGACTTTAACTGTTTCGGTGGCTTCGGACAGCAGGGCTACGGCTATAACATTGAAAAACTGATGGAGGAGCTTGGCTCCATCCTGGGACTCAGTGCCGGACGCACGGCGATTTTGCTGGGTGCAGGCAACTTGGGTCGGGCGCTGCTCAATAACTTTGATTTCGAGGCGAGTGGATTCCGTCTGCTGTGCGCATTTGACGCCAATCCAGCGCTGGTGGGACAGGAATTTGGTGGCTGTGAGGTACGCAGCAGTGACACCATGCCGGCGTTTGTTGCTGAGCATAAGCCGGATGTGGCAGTGCTGACCATTCCGCGGGGTAATGCGCCTGATATCGCGCGGGAATTGGTGGATCAGGGCATCCGGGGTCTATGGAATTTCACGGGTGAGGATTTGCACCTGGGCGGCTTGGGCGTACCGGTGGAAAATGTCCACCTTTCCGACAGTTTGATGACCTTGTGCCATTTGGTTAGCACAACCGAGGAATAAAAAAAGAAACGGTCGATAGACCGTTTCTTTTTTTGCGTATTTCACATTCTGTCCAGATAGTACGGGGTTGTTTGATAAACGTAGTAATTGACCCAGTTGGTATAAAACAGATGCGCATGTGCCTTCCAGGTGACGAGAATTTCATCATCCGGGTCATCGTTGCGGAAATAGTGGAGCGGAACGTCGGGATTTAACCCCTTGGCAAGGTCACGCTCGTATTCCTTTTTGAGCGTATCAGAATCATATTCCCCATGGCCGAGTACGAAGATCTGACGGCCGTTCATGGCTTCCACGATATATACTCCGGCCTCGTGGGATTCGGAAAGCAGCCGGAGCCGATCATCCCTGCGGATATCCTCGGCACGCACCTCGGTATGGCGTGAATGGGGTGCGCAAAAAACGTCGTCAAACCCGCGCAGCAATGGTTCCTTGGGGAAAAGCACATGATGGCGGAAAATGCCGGACATTTTGTGGGGTAAAGGATATTTCGGAATACCGTAATGATGGTATAAACCGGCTTGTGCCCCCCAACAGATGTGCAAGGTGGAGTGGACGTGGGTTTTGCTCCAATCCATAATTTCAACCAGTTCATCCCAATATTCCACTTCTTCAAACGGCATATTTTCCACCGGAGCGCCTGCGATAATAAAACCGTCGTATTTTTGATCACGGATATCATCGAATGTTTTGTAGAAGGTCAGAAGATGGTCTTCCGGCGTATTCTTGGAATGATACGTCTTGGTTTGGATTAGGTCTACTTCAATCTGAATGGGAGTGTTGGAAAGACAGCGTAAAATCTGCGTCTCAGTGATGATTTTCAGTGGCATCAGATTCAGCAAAGCGATGCGAAGCGGTCGTATATCCTGTGTGGTCGCGCGGTGTTCGGTCATAACGAAGATGTTTTCGCTTTCCAATACGGCGCGTGCAGGCAGACTGTCGGCTATTTTAATGGGCAAGCCGACCCCTCCTTTTATGAAAATTAGCGTTATAATACTTTATTATAGCAGAAAGAAAAAGGAACCACAAGTCGTAAAACAATAAATATGGTAAAAAACAGTTGACAAAAAGGTAAAAGGGCGGTATACTAAATAAGTCTCTTGAGGAGACGATCAAACTGAGTGCAAATTAAAAAAGTTGAAAAAACTTCTTGACAAATGCTTCTCGGTTTGATACAATAGATAAGCTGCTTCGGTGAGAGGCGGCGCGGGTCGGAAAAGTTTGAAAAGAAATGAAAAAAGTTCTTGACAAACCGAATAAAACCTGATATACTAAATAAGCTGTCAACGAGAACGGTAAAGAGCTTCGAAAAGTTCTGAAAAGTCCTCGAAAACAGTAGATTGTACCTTGTAAATTAAACAACGAGAAAGCTTGACTTAATTTCGAAAGAAATTGAGTGTAGTGCGAACCTGAAATTCTAAGAGTTTTACTCTTGGTAAATCGGTGGAAGTCACAACTCCACTTAAAACAAAGTGACACGTCAGACTCTAAAGTCGATTAAATGAACTTCGGTTCTTTTA
>CALWEB010000029.1 GCA_944376955.1 uncultured Agathobaculum sp.
AAAGGTGGGATAGAGATGAAAAAGCAGCTTTCCACCCCCGTTCTGGCCGTGCTGGCCATTGCCGCATGGCTGGTGGCAAGCAGCCTTGCCACTTGGCTCAATTACGCCTATGCCGATGCCCTTGGCATCAATGCGGTCTATCTGTGGGTTTGGGGGGCAGTGACGCTGCTGATCCCCTTACTGGCCGTTGAATACATCGAACGCGAACCATCCGACCGCTCGCCCCGCTGGGTAAATGCGCTCATGCTTTTGCTATGCACCGGAATCGTCTACCTGGCGCTTGCATACGGCGGCCGGTACGTTTGGTATCAGCCGGGCATCTGGTATCTGTGCCTGCTGGCACTGATCGGCATTGCGCTTTGGCTGTACCGGCTGCTGCCCTTCCGCCGCCCCATGCGACCGCGGCAGCCGCGCAGTAAAGCGAAAAATGTCTTTATTTTGCTGCTGGTATTCTATGTGCCATTCCTCGTGGTACTGCCGCTGTATCTGCTGGTGATGCACCCGGTCTCGGTCGCGCAGATTACCCCAGTGGGTGAAGCCGAAGGCGGTAGATATATCGGCCGCCTCACAGGCGACCGCTCACAGACTCCCCTCGGCATTTACTTTTTTGTGGATGATGATACCGAGCGTTGGTATTATTACGATGTGCTGACCGGTGAGCCGGTTGATTACAACGATTCGCTTAACCCTTATTGAGGCTTTGCAAAAAGCCTCAATTTTTTTGCAGTAATTCCCTCCCCCGCTGCGTCAAATGAATAGAAAGGACGTGATGCCGTGGCAACGATTGACAACCCAGCGCCCTCGTATCTGCAGGACGAGGACGGCTTTGCGCGTCTGTTGGATGACTGGGGCGACCGCCTGCTGCGGCTATGCACACTCTACCTAAAGGACGTGCACCTTGCTGAGGATGCCGTGCAGGAAACGCTCATCAAAGCATGGCGCAATGCGGACAAATTCCGTGGCGACGGCAGTGAGATCACATGGATGACGCGCATCGCGATCAACGTGTGCAAAAGTTATCTGCGCTCCCCTTGGAAACGCCGCCGCGCACCCGCAGAAGAACTCGAACGGTTATTCGCGCCGTCGGACGACCCACAGGTAGACGACACGCTCCCCCACGCGATCATGGCGCTTTCCCGCCCGTACCGCGAGGTCATCCTGCTGTACTATTATCAGGAACTCAAAGCGCGCGAGATTGCCGATATTTTACATGTGGACGTCTCAACGGTCACCGCCCGCCTATCCCGCGCCCGTAAGCAGCTGCGCGAAGCGCTGAAAGGATGGTACTACGATGAATAAACGCAATATGAGGAGGGATTTGGATATGGAACTGCAACATATTACACTCTCGCCCGCGCGCCGCGCAGAAATCCTGCGCAGTATCGAGCCGCGCCACACCCGGTTGCGCTGGACAGCCGCCCGCATCCTGCTGGCCGCCACGCTCGCTGTGCTGCTGACTTTTTCCGCGCTTGCGGCTACCGTGCCCGCTTTGCGGGACGCGCTGCGAAATGCGCTCGGTGGCTTTACCGAACAGAGCCAGCCGATCACCGGCATCGCCGCCGAAGATAACGGCATTGAAGTGCGGCCAGTGGCTGCGCTGTCGAGCAGCAATTTGGTGCGCGTCTGGGTCGAGGTGCAGGACAAAACCGGCGACCGGCTCAGCGAGGATATGCGGATTGGCGGCTGGATCGAATTTGAACAGGACGAAAACGCCCCAACCGTCAATGGCTGGACCGGTGGCGCAAAGGTTGTCTACTACGATGAGAACAGCCGCACCGCGCTCATCGAGATCAGCAACATCGGCCGCCCGATCGCGGACAGCACCGAGGTCAACGTATCTTTCAGCAGTTTCCAGCCCTCTGAACAGGTGGAGGAAACGGTCGATTTCCCGCGTGAAATGCTGTCCGTCACGGGGCTGAAAAATATGACGGAGGACATGGGCGTACCTCTCTTTGCAGAGCATATCCCGCTGATTCCAGAACAGACCCCTTGCGAACTGGAAGGCAGCGACCGCGCACGCCTGTCCTCGGTCGGCTTTGGCGAGGATGGCAAGCTGCATATTCAAGTCGCCTTTCTGGGCGAGGCCAATCATTCCGGCAGCAGTATGTCCAGCCATGCGACCGACGCACGCAACCCTGAGCGATATTTTAGCGGCGGAAGATACTTCCAATACAACAGCCAGTGGTATTTTGATGAAGTATACGACATCACCCCAGACGACCTCCCTTATATGACATTCCGCGATTTGAATGGCAGTTATATGCTACATGACCCTGTTGAAGGCGACTGGTCATGCACCATCACGGTGGAAACGGCTGATGAAGTCGTCTATCACCCGAACGTGCAGGTCGGCGGCGCACTGGTCGAAGAAATCCGTGTCTCCGAGATCGGCGTCTCTGCGCGTTCTGCCAGCGAAGGCACCACTCTTGGATACCGTCCGACCTACGCCATCACCAAGGACGGCGAAAAGCTGTACCTCACCGATAACTGCATCGATGGCGGCTGGAACATTGACGACATGAACGATCCAAGCAGTTCGGGACACACCCACGACCAATGGATGTTTGACGAACCCCTTGACCCGTCTGAGATCGTTCTTTTGAACTTTGACGGCGTAGATGTTCCCCTGCAATAGGCGGAAATCCCCTCCCTTCCGGAGGGGATTTTCCCTGTCCTCTTGCAGGAACATATGTTCGGTGATATAATGTTGCTATCAACCGGAGGAGGTGTGCGGCATGGAGCAACAGACGCTGTTCGGCGGGGACAATACCCGTCCGCTTGCGGCGCGGCTGCGCCCACGCGACCTGTCCGAGTTTGTCGGGCAGACCCATCTGCTGGGCGAAGGCAAGGTGCTGCGCCGCCTGATCGAGAACGACCAAATCTCGTCCATGATCTTCTGGGGGCCGCCCGGCGTGGGCAAAACTACGCTCGCGCGCATCATTGCAAACCACACCAAAGCAACCTTCATCGACTTTTCGGCCGTTACCAGCGGTATTAAAGAGATTAAGCAGGTCATGCAGCAGGCTGAGGATAACCGCCGCTTTGGCGAGCGCACAATCGTATTTGTGGACGAGATCCAGCGCTTCAACAAGGCACAGCAGGACGCTTTTCTGCCCTTTGTCGAAAAGGGCAGCATCATCTTGATCGGTGCGACGACCGAAAACCCGTCCTTCGAGGTCAACGGCGCACTTTTATCGCGCTGCAAGGTGTTTGTTTTGCAGGCGTTGACAACGGATGACCTCACTTCCCTGCTCGCCCGCGCGTTGACCGACCCGCGCGGCTTTGGTGGACAGGAAATCCACATTGCACATGACATGCTTGAGGCGATTGCCAACTTCGCCAATGGCGACGCGCGCGCGGCGCTGTCCACGTTGGAGATGCTCGTGCTCAACAGCGACACGGACGGCAAAACCGTCCGCGTCACGCGCGAGACGCTCGAACAATGCATTTCAAAAAAATCGCTACTGTACGATAAAACCGGTGATGAGCACTATAACCTAATTTCCGCGCTGCACAAATCCATGCGCAACTCCGACCCGGACGCGGCGGTCTACTGGCTTGCCCGGATGCTGGAAGCAGGTGAAGACCCGCTCTATATTGCACGGCGCGTGATCCGCTTTGCCAGCGAGGATGTCGGCATGGCTGACTCGCGCGCACTCGAGGTCGCGGTCGCGGCCTATCAGGCGTGCCACTTCATCGGAATGCCCGAGTGTAGCGTACATTTGACCCATGCGGTCGTGTATATGTCACTCGCGCCCAAGTCAAACGCCTTATATGTCGCTTACGAAAGCGCAAAAAAGGACGCGCTGACCATGTTGTCCGAACCCGTGCCGCTTGTCATCCGCAACGCGCCGACCCGCCTGATGAAGGAACTGGACTACGGCAAGGGGTATCAATATGCGCACGATACCGCCGACAAACTGACCGATATGCAGTGCCTGCCGGATGCACTGGAAGGCCGGACATATTACCGACCGACCGAACAAGGGCTGGAAGCCAAATACAAAGCGCGGCTGGAACAGATCAAGGCGTGGAAACAGCAGCACCGCAAACCGGAATAAAAAAAGCACCCAAGTGGGTGCTTTTTTCATATTCCGTTACTTTTGCAGCGTCTTGGCGAAGCTGTCCTTGAGGGTCACGATACGGTTGAAGCGGCCTTCTTCCCGATCCTTGACATAATAGCCCATACGGACGAACTGGAAGCGTTCGCCCTCCTTGGCATCTTTCAGCGACGGTTCAAGCTTGCAGCCGGTCAGCTTTTTGAGCGAATCGGGATTGAGGTAATCCAGATAATCCGTGCCTTCCGGTACATCACCCGTGTTCTCGATCGTAAACAGGTTGTCGTACAGATACAGGTCAGCGTCGAGCGCGTGCGCCGCGGACACCCAGTGGATTGTGCCCTTGACTTTGCGGCCGTCGGCCGGCATCCCGTTGCCGGTCTCCAGATCAGCCGTGCAGCGGATCTCCACAATCTCGCCGTTTTCGTCCTTGACAACCTCGTTGCAGCGGACGATATACGCGCCCATCAGGCGCACCTCGCCGTCCGGCTTGAGACGCTGGAACTTCGGAGGCGGAACCTCGGCAAAATCGCTCTTCTCGATATACAGTTCGCGTGTAAACGGCACCTTACGCGTGCCCGCCGCCTCGTTACGCGGATTGTTCGGTACCTCAAACTCCTCACACTTATCCTCGGGATAGTTGGTGATGACGAGCTTGATCGGCTCGGTGACCGCCATGCGGCGCAGCGCAGTCTCATTCAGTTCCTCACGGATGCAGTGCTCAAGCAGCTTGATATCCACGAGCGAATCTGCCTTGGCAACGCCTGCGCGCTGGACAAAGTCCAGAATGGCGCTCGGCGTATAGCCGCGACGACGCAGCGCACACAGCGTGGGCATGCGCGGATCGTCCCAACCCTCGACGTGCTTCTCAAACACCAGCTGGCGCAGATAGCGCTTGCTCATAACGGTGTGCGTCACATTCAGGCGCGCAAACTCGCGCTGCTTGGGATGGTGCGGCAGCGGGCAGTTATCTACCACCCACTCATACAGCGGACGGTGGTTTTCAAACTCGATCGAACACATCGAATGCGTGATGCCTTCGATGGCGTCCTGAATCGGGTGTGCAAAGTCATACAGCGGATAGATGCACCACTCATCGCCCTGCCGATGATGATGTGCGCGCACAATGCGGTAAATCGCCGGGTCGCGCAGGTTCATATTCGGACTTGCCATGTCGATTTTGGCGCGCAGCGTCTTGCTGCCGTCTGCAAACTTGCCTGCGCGCATATCCGCAAACAGCTGCAGATTTTCCTCGACCGAACGGTTGCGGTACGGGCTTTCCTTGCCCGGCTCAGTCAGCGTACCGCGATAGGCGCGCATTTCTTCCTGCGTCAGGTCATCCACATAGGCTTTTCCGACCTTGATCAGTGCGACCGCGCAGTCGTAGCACGTCTCGAAGTAATCCGAGCCATAAAACACGCCCCCACTCGGCTCTTCGCCAGTCAGCCACTTAATGTCCTCCCAAATGGAGTCGACATACTCCGTGTCCTCCTTGACCGGGTT
>CALWEB010000030.1 GCA_944376955.1 uncultured Agathobaculum sp.
TACCGAGCTGGAACAGAATTATTCGGAATTTTTAAGCGTAATGGAGGTGCACACAGATGCTGAAGATTAGCTTACAGTTTTTCGCTCATAAAAAGGGCGTAGGTTCGACCAAGAACGGCCGTGACTCCGAGGCGAAGCGCCTGGGCGTCAAGCGCGCGGACGGCCAGACCGTTCCGGCGGGCAACATCCTCGTCCGTCAGCGCGGCACGAAGATCCATCCGGGTCTGAACGTAGGCCGCGGCAAGGACGACACTCTGTTTGCAAAGGTCGAGGGCGTGGTTCGTTTCGAGCGCCTGGGTAAGGACCGCAAGCAGGTTTCCGTTTACCCGCAGTAAAATGTAAAGTGTGACAAAATCCCAGACGCTCCGTCTGGGATTTTGTTTTAGAAGCAACCGGGAAAGGAGGGCTTCCTGTGTTTATTGATATTGCCAAGATTAAAATTGTATCCGGTAAGGGCGGGGACGGCAAGGTTGGTTTCCATCGCGAGAAGTACGTCGCCTCCGGCGGGCCGGATGGCGGCGACGGCGGCCGCGGCGGTTCGGTGATCTTTAAGGTGGATGACAACCTGTCCACCCTGTTGGATTTCCGCTATAAAAAGAAATATGTTGCCGGCGCGGGCGAAAATGGCGGCAGCAAGCGCTGCAAGGGTAAGGACGGTGCGGATCTGATCATCCGTGTGCCGCGCGGCACAATTATCCGCGACCAAAAAACAGGGCAGGTCATCAAAGACCTGTCGGATGACGAACCGTTTATCGCAGCCAAGGGCGGCAACGGCGGCTGGGGCAACACCCACTTTGCTACCCCGACCCGGCAGGCGCCGCGTTTTGCCAAGCCCGGGCAGCCGGGCGTCGAGCGTGACATCATTCTGGAGCTCAAGCTGCTGGCGGATGTCGGCTTGGTCGGCTTCCCGAACGTCGGCAAATCTACGCTGTTGAGCATGGTTTCGGCGGCGCGTCCCAAGATTGCAAACTACCATTTTACCACCTTGGTGCCCAATCTAGGTGTGGTTTCGGTTGGGGAGGAGCAGAGTTTTGTTATGGCGGACATCCCCGGCATCATCGAGGGTGCGGCCGAGGGCGCGGGTCTGTTACACGACTTCCTGCGTCACATCGACCGCTGCCGTCTGCTGCTTCATCTGGTCGATGCAGCGGGCAGCGAGGGACGCGACCCACTCGACGATATTGAGAAGATCAACGCGGAACTGGCCGGTTACAGTGAGTTTCTCGCCGCACGGCCGCAGATTATCGTGGCCAACAAGGTCGATCTGCAGGGCGATGACCGCGAACCGGTCGAAAAGCTGCGAAAGTACGCAGAGGAACATGGCTTTTTGTTCGCGGAACTGTCCGCTGCGACCAATCAGGGCGTGGCTGAGCTGATGCGTCTGACGTGGAACGAATTGCAGCAGCTGCCGCCGGTGTTCACCTACGAGCCGGAGTTTGTCGAAACGCCCGAGGATACCACGGGTGAGCGCGACTGGACGGTGGAAAAGGTGGACGACTACTATGTGGTCTCGGGCGCATGGGTGGACAAGATCATGGGCTCGGTCAACGTCGATGACTACGAATCCCGCCAGTATATGGACCGTATGCTCAAAAGTGCGGGCGTATACGATAAACTGGAGCAAATGGGCGTGCAGGAAGGCGATTTTGTAGTGATCGGTGACCTGGAATTCGAGTACGTCTATTGATAAAAACCCCAGTGTCCGGGTTGGAATGGATCTGTAAAACATGAGGATGGAAAATTGTTAAATATTCTACAATTTAAGTCTTTACAAGATTCCGACTTTGCGGTATCCTGATAATAGGTATGGATATGTCCTGCTTTCGGGACAGGATACCGCCCTGCATCCAAATGAACGACTTGAATACAAGGGGGATATGAAAACATGAGAGGCGTAGAGACCCGCATTCAGGAAATCCGCCGCCGTATTTTCCGCGAGGTGGCCCGAATGGCCTACCATACGGAGTGGCCGACGGATAAGCGAATCGAAGCGCTCCCGTATGAAATCATTCCGGGTGAGATCGGCAATTTCCGCAACGACATCTTCCTCGAACGCGCGATTGTTGGTGAGCGCCTGCGTCTGGCCATGGGCCTGCCCTGCCGCAGCGCGGCGGAGCATTCGCCGGTGTCGGACAACATCGAGGCCGCAACCCGCGAAGAAACCTACTACACGCCGCCGCTGGTCAACATCATCAAGTTTGCCTGCAACGCGTGTAAGGAAAACGAAATCATGGTCACCGACGGCTGCCAAGGCTGTCTGGCGCATCCGTGCGTCGAGGTCTGCCCCAAGGGTGCCATCACGCTCGACCGTTACAACGGCCGTTCGCACATTGATCAGGAAAAGTGCATCAAGTGCGGCCGCTGCGTGGATGTCTGCTCGTATCGCGCGATCATCCGTCAGGTGCGCCCGTGCGCTGCGGCTTGCGGCGTGGACGCCATCCGCAGCGACAAAAACGGCAAGGCGGATATTGATTATGAAAAGTGCGTCTCCTGCGGCATGTGCTTGGTTAACTGCCCGTTCGGCGCAATCGCGGACAAGTCCCAGATCTTCCAGGTGATCCGCGCCATTCAGGCGGGCGAGCGCGTATACGCCGCCGTGGCGCCGGCCTTTGTCGGCCAGTTCGGTCCCAAGGTGACGCCGGGTAAGCTGCGTGCTGCGATGAAGCAGCTTGGCTTTGCTGATATTCTGGAAGTTGCCATCGGTGCGGATCTGTGCGCGGCACAGGAAGCGGATGACTTTGTCAAGGAAGTTCCGGAAAAGCTGCCGTACATGGGCACTTCGTGCTGCCCGGCATGGTCGGCGATGGCCAAAAAGATGTTCCCTGATCAGGCGGAGTGCATCTCCATGGCGCTGACGCCCATGACGCTGACCGCGCGTCTGATCAAGCATCACCATCCGGACGCCAAGGTCGCCTTTATCGGCCCCTGCGCGGCAAAGAAGCTGGAAGCGATGCGCAAGGACGTGCGCAGTGAAGTGGACTTTGTGCTGACCTTTGAGGAAATGACCGGCATCTTTGATGCGCGCCATGTCGATCTTGAGTCCCTGCCCGAAGATCCGCACGGCGTTAACGACGCCTCTACCGACGGCCGCAACTTTGCGGTTTCTGGCGGTGTGGCGCAGGCGGTTGTCAACGTCATTAAGGAAAAATATCCGGACCGCGAGATCAATGTGGTCAACGCTGAGGGCCTGCACGAGTGCCGCAAGATGCTGCAGGCGGCCAAGGCCGGCAAGTACAACGGCTACCTGCTCGAAGGCATGGCCTGCCCGGGCGGCTGTGTGGCCGGTGCGGGCACAATGCAGGCGATTAAGAAATCGGCTGCCGTGGTCGGCCTGTACGCCAAGCAGGCGGAACACAGGACCGCAACCGGCACCGAATATGTCAAGGAGCTGGACAAGCTCGTAGACTGATTTTTGCGCTATCAAAAAAGAACCGCCGAAAGGCGGTTCTTTTTTGATGTTATACCGCAGCAAATGCGGTTCCCGTCAAATGGTAATGGCAACCTTGCAGACCTCATCCCGCCGCGCTTCAAACAGCGCATACGCTGCTTCAATTTCCGAAAGCGGGAAGATATGCGTGATCAGTGGCGTGGTATCCAGTTCGCCCGCGGCGATCAGCCGCAGGATTTCGGCACAGTCGCAGCCGTCCACGCCGCCAGTCTTAAAGGTCAGGTTTTTGCCGTACATGTCGGGCAGCGGCAGCACCTGTGGCTGCTCATACAGCGCGACGATGGTCACAGTCGCATTGGGGCGCGCACATTCCCACGCCAGCCGGAAGCTGTCCTCCGTGCCTGCGACCTCCAGCACGACGTCTGCGCCGCCGTGGCCGCTGTTGTGCCGCACAAATTCGAGTGCGTGCGCGGGCGAAACGGTCAGCACATCCGGGTAATGTTCCTGCACAAAGCGCCGCCGCACGGGGTCGCTTTCGCACACGATCACGCGGCGTGGGCGGTGCAGCAGGGTACACAGCAGGGTGCAGATGCCGGTCGGCCCGGCGCCAAGGATGAATACGGTGTCGCGTGGGCGGATTTCCGAAATGCGGGCTGCCCAGAAACCGGTGGCGAGGATGTCGCCGGTGAACAGCGCCCGCCGGTCGGACACGCCGTCTGGGATGCGGTTGAGCCCCTGATCCGCATAGGGGACGCGGACGTATTCCGCCTGTCCGCCGTCAATGCGGCAGCCGAGCGCCCATCCGCCGTCCGGGTCTTCACAGTTGTTGACAAAGCCGTTTTGGCAGAAAAAGCAATGCCCGCAGAAGGTTTCGACATTGACCGTCACCCGGTCGCCGGGCTTGACGGTCTGTACGGCCTCTCCCACCTGCTCGACCACACCGACCATCTCATGCCCGACCGTCACGCCCGGGACGGCGCGCGGCACCGAGCCGTGTTTGATGTGCAGGTCGCTGGTACAGATGCTGGACAGGGTGACACGAACGATGGCATCGCGCGCATCACGCAGAACCGGTTTCGGCTTTTCGCGCAGGGCAAAGCGCCCCGGTTCCACATAGGTGTATGCAAGCATGTTCTTCCGCCCCTTTCCGATTGCATTTATTATAGAGCAAGGCGCGGATAAAGTCAAATCCGGGTGGTTTATGGGAAATACAGCCAGAAAAACGGCTGACAGGAGGGAACTGCCGTGTTATAATAGGGTGCAATCAACGGGAAAGGAAGGATGGATATGCTGGAGAGGATTACTGTCCTGCACTTCAGCCCGACGGGCGGCACGCGGCGCGCCGCGCTGCTGCTGGCCGGCAATCTGGCGTCGCAGGTGGAGGAGATTGACCTGACCCTGCCGCACGCGCAGGCAAGGGCGTTTGCGCCAGAGGATGTGGTGCTGGTGGCGGGACCGGTATACGGTGGGCGGCTCCCCGCACTGATGGTAGAACGGCTGCGGTCGGTCACCGGCGGCGGCGCCCGCGCGATATCTGCCGCGGTATACGGCGGTCGTGCCTATGAGGATGCACTGGTCGAGCTGGATGATGTACTGGAGGCACAGGGCTTTCGCGTCGCAGCGGCGACGGCGCTGCTGGCGGAGCATTCGATCGCGCATACGGTAGCGGCCGGGCGGCCGGATGCACAGGATGAGGCGCAGCTGGCCGGATTTGGCGCGCGCATTGCGGAAAAGCTGATGCGCGGCGGGGAAGACACGCCGGCTGTCCCGGGTAACCGCCCTTACCGCGATTGGGCGGGGATGCCGGTGACCCCAATGGCGGGCGATGCCTGCATTGCCTGCGGGAAATGCGCCGAGGCGTGTCCTACGCAGGCTATCCCGCCCGAAAACCCGCGACAGACCGACGCGGCGCGGTGCATCACCTGTATGCGGTGCGTTGCGGTCTGCCCCGAAAAAGCGCGCGCCCTGCCCGCGCAGGTGCAGGGGATGCTGATGCAAAAGCTGGCGCCGTTTGTGGAGCGGCGGCCGGAGAATGAACTTTATCTGTAACAGGCAAATGAGGCTGACCCATAGCGGGTGCAGCCTCATTTGCGGTATATGGAGAGAGATTATCCGCGCACAATATTGCGATAGCGGTCGAGTGAGTCGTTCCAGCTGCTGTCGTGTGCCGCGTCGCGCTGGTCGGGCAGCGCATAGTTTTCCTGCAAGTATTTGCCGAGAAAAGCGGAAACCTTGACCGCGCCGGAATAGTTGAGATGGTCGCCGCGGTCGCGCGTGTCGCGCGCCCAGTCGATCGGCACCTCGTTGGGCATGGTGTTCATATCAATATATGTCAGGTCGTTTTCTTCTGCGAAAGCCGCGATACTGTTGTGGCGCGCACGGTTCCAGTTGATCGTGCTCGGCGTGCTGACGAGCAGCAGCTCAGCGTTGTTCTCCTTGCACAGCGCCAGCATGTCCTGCAAGCAGTCTTCGTTGAGCGCGGGGATCGGTGTGGCGGAATCGGTCGGCAGCATGTAGTTTTTGGTGCTGGCTGCGGCCACCGCCGGGTTATAACGGAAACCCTTGAGGTCGTCCGTCCAAGTGTATTCGACCGGACGGCCGAAGTCGTTGACCTTGAGTGACTTCCAGCGGTCGTGGTAGCGCAGCACGGAGAACAGGGTCTTTGCGCGGGAGAGCAGATAGTCGTTGAGCTTATACGGACGGAAGATTGCGTTGGTCTCCAGCACGACAACCGAGGGGCTCTGCCGCTCAAGCGCCTGCCGCAGGAAGCGGTAGGAGTCATAGAGCGGCTGGGCGGGCGTGCTGCACAGATAGGAGCGGAAGCCGCGCTCCTCCCACATCTGCATGGGTGAGATCGAGCTGTATGCCTCGCTGTCGCCCACAACCAGCACGTCGATCGAGTTTTCCTTTTCGCCCAGAATGCCGCTGGCCAGCATTTCGGCATCGTTCACGCCGAAGGCCTTGTGGTTGTTTTTCGGCATGAACAGATAGGAGGCGGCCAGCATGAGCGCGCACAGCAGCGCCAGAAAACATGCGCCTGTGACAAAGGGCGCTATACGGGTTTTCAAATGGAATGCACCTCCTTAGAATGCGGCGTAGATCGGGTCAACCGGCACATAGCCGATGCCGTATGCGCCGAAAATGACCAGAAAGAAAAATGCGGCATAGTAGACCGTCCAGCGCAGCGCAACCGGGCGGGACGCGATGCTCTCGCGCAGGGGGATGCCGCGCTCCCGCAGGATGCCGACGAGCAGCACCAGCCCGACCGCGACCAAGACAATGCCGAAATCCATCTTGTCCATGCCGAGCAACAGGAAGCTGCGGTCGGCAAAGGAGCCGAACGAGAAATCAGTGACCATGGTGTGGAACATCGCAAGCCCGGCGCGCAGGCCGTTGGCGCGGAAGAACAGTTCGCCCACGCAGACCAGCAGCGCGGTGCGCACGATCTGGAAGATGCGGTAGGGCAGGCGGGTACGGTCGATGTGCAGGAAACCGGTCACCCGCTGCGCAATGGGGTCAAATAGGTTGCCCGCAAGGATGAGCGCGAAGTGATACAGGCCAAAAAAGATGTAATGCCAGCCCGCGCCGTGCCACAAGCCGTTGCACAGCCAGACCACGCCCAGCGCAAATGAGCCGGAGAGCAGCGGGCCGTAGTGGTTGCCCAGACGGCGGCGTGCCGCGCCCGTCAGTTTTTTCAGCGGGCCGGACATGGACAGCGGGTAGAACACATAGTCCTTGAACCAGGTGCCCAGCGTGATATGCCAGCGCATCCAGAACTCGGAAATGCTACGGGAGAAAAACGGCTGACGGAAGTTTTCCGGTAGGCGCACGCCGAAGATCTCGGCGCTGCCGATGACCACATCCATCGTGCCGGAGAAGTCCATATACAGCTGGCAGGTGTAGCACACCATTGCCAGCGCGATCACGCCGCCGTCAAACGTAGCGTAATCGTTGAAAACGGTTTTAATCAGCAGGTTGAGCCGGTCGGCAATGACGATTTTCTTGATCAGGCCGAACAGGATGCGCTGCATCCCGAAGGTCAGGCCGCGCCAGGTGACCGGGTGGCCCTCCCACAGCTGCTGCGCGGTCTGCCCATAGCGACAGATCGGCCCTTCCATGATCTGCGGGAAAAAGCCGAGGAAGAGGGCGAGGCGCGCCAGATTGCGATCGGCGCGGATCGTGCCGCGGTAGACATCGAGCAGATAGGAAAGGGCCTGCAGGGTATAAAATGAAATGCCGATGGGCAACAAAAACGCGGGCACGGGCAGCGAAACCGGCAGCCGTAGCGCGTGCAGCAGTGTATTGAGGTTGGTGCTGAAAAAGGCGGCGTATTTGAGCGTCAGCAGCGTGCCGACATGCAGCAGTGCCGCAAACAGCAGGATGCGCCGCTGCCGCCGGGTGAAGCGATGCCGGATCGCTTTGCGCTCGGCAGGGGCGGCAGCGGCGAGACAGTGGTCACGGTCCTGCTGTTCCGATGCCAGCCAAAGGCCGAGATGATGGATGGAAACCGTAGAAAACAGCAGAAACACCAACAGCTTGCCGCTGACCGACCAGAAAAACGCATAGCTTGCCGCCAGAAGTGCGATCCAGCGCATTTTCTGCAGCAGGATTCGGTAAACAAGCACCGCTGCCGGCAGAAAAACGGCCAGATACAGCAGCGAGCAGTAGGATGTCATGGTTTAGCCTTCCTCCTGTAAACGGACGATCATGGTCCACATATCCTCGGCGGAATTGAAGTTGGCCGGGATGATCTCGACGGTCGGGATCGTGATGTCAAACGCTTCTTCCAGTTCGGCAACCAACGCTAGGATAGTCAACGAATCCAGATAGTGCGCATCGATCAGGTTGCGGCAGGTGGTGTAATCCACGCCGGGTTGGAGATCCTCCAGAATAGCAAGCAGTTGTTCCATAATAGTCCGTCCTTTCATAATGGGGGGAGTTGATTTCATCAGTGGGTAGCGCATCGCGCACGAGAAGCGGGCGGCCGTCCGGCATCAGCAGCACGATGCGCGGCAGCGCTCGGCTGAGAAAAAGGGAAATGCCTTCGGTCATGCAGTACGCGCCGGTATAGGAAAAGGCGAACAGGTCGCCGCACTTGAGGTCGGATACCGGCAGTTGCTTGACCAGAATATCATTGACCGTACACAGTGAGCCACACAGGTTCCACGGCTGCGGCTCACCCAGACGCGGCGGGTATAGCCGGTAGGGCGGTATCTGCATGGCCATGCGCTGGCCGTAATAGACCAGATGATGGATGCCGCCGTCCAGGATGGCGTAATTCTGGCCTTTGTTTCGTTTCATATCGACCACGCGGGTCAGGTAAGTGCCGCAGCTGGCGGCAATGCTGCGCCCGAGTTCGAGCGTCACATGCGCCTTGCAGCGCAGACCTGTCAGCATGGCGGAAAAACCGGAAAGAAACTCGGTCTCTTCAAAGGTTTCGGGCGAGAAATATTCGACCGGGAAGCCCGGGCCGAACTCCAACTCGTGGATGATAAAGCCCAGCTTTTCCGCAAGCGAACAGGCGAAATCGTCCAACTTGTCCAATTCGCGCTGCAAGCGCTTAAGCGACGCCTTTTGTGTGCCGGAGAAGTATTGCAGGCCGCGGATCAGGATAAAAGGATGGTCGGCGCGGCTGCGGATGATCTGGATGATCTCCTGCTCCTCCATGCCGAATTGGCTGCCGCTGGTCAGGCGCAGCAGCACATGGATGGTTACGCGGTAGTGCGCGGCCAGCCGGCTGAGCAGTGCAAACTGGCGCAGGGACTCCACGGTAAACAGGCGCGGGCCGTTTTTCTGGGCGATCATCCGCTCGATGTCCGCAGGGGTTTTGTATACACCCGAGATGACCTGCTGTTCGGCAGGGATTTGCAGGCGGCGGCAGATCGCGGCTTCGCCGGGGGAGCAGACCTCGAAGCGTTCCGCCTGACCGCACAGCTCGTGCAGCAGGAAAGGGTTGGCTTTGATCGCATAGCACAGGCCGACGCCGGACGGCAGGCTGCGCCGCAGAAACGCCACGCGCTGCCGCAGCGCTTGCACATCGAACACATACAGCGGTGAGCCGTATTGTGCGGTCAGGTTTTCCATTTGCAGTTCGGTCATACGATCTCCTTCCTTGCCATAGCAAGCAGACGCTTGCGGTCGGTTTTGCCGTTTTCGGTCAGCGGCAGGGTGTCCAGCGGTTCGAGGGTGCGCGGCAGCATGAAGATGGGCAGGGTTTGCGCCAGTGCGCTGCGCACCGCAGCTTTGTCCGCGGTTCCGGTATAAAATCCGTGCAGCCGTTCTTTCTGCGCATCGTATACGCAGCAGCAGCGGCTGACGCCATCGACCGCCTGCACCGCGCGTTCGATTTCCTCCAGCTCGATGCGGTGGCCCATGTGTTTGATCTGAAAATCCTTCCGGCCGAGGAAGCACAGTTCGCCTGCGGCGTTCCAGCGTCCCAGGTCGCCCGTGCGGTAAACCGGCTGTAAATAGCGGTTATGGCCGGGGTGTTGAGTGAATGCAGCGTGCGTCTGCGCAGGGTTGTTGTAATACCCGAGCGCCAGCGCTGCGCCGCTGACACAGATTTCGCCTGCCTGATCCGGCGTGTGTATTTCCTGTCCCGCCTCATCCAGCAGGAAAACCCGCTCGTTCGGGAAGGCCGTCCCGAGCGGGATGCCCGCTGTGTAATCTCGACCACTCTCTATCCTATGGTACGTGCAGTTGCACGTGATCTCGGTGGGGCCGTACAGGTTGACGAAATCCGCGTGCGGCAAATGCTCCATCCAG
>CALWEB010000031.1 GCA_944376955.1 uncultured Agathobaculum sp.
CCCATAGCGCGGGCGGCTCTCCATGCGGCGGCATATAGCATTGAACAGGCATTGCGGGTCCCATCCGTGCATAACCTGTTCACTTCCAGCGTCCACCCGTCGTCCAAATGACGGGCCACAGGTCGCCCCACAATGGCAACTCCCACAATCTTTTCACCATCGGAAAGCCCGATGGAAAACTTGTGGCCTACGGTCGGCCCGTGGTGTCTGTGGTTCTGTTCTACGAACGCGTTTGCCTCTTTTAGCGTGATCGGCACAACTTCCAGCATTAGACCGCCTCCGCCGCCACATCTTCAAGGCCCAACCACCAGCCCGGACTATTCCGTTTGTCCTCATAGGGACAAGGGCTTCCGTCGTCACAACTGACTTTCCCGCACCCGGCGCAATAGTTCCGCTGGAATTCTTCGTCCCACGGCCCTTCCAAGATCGGCAAGTCCCGCAAGAATGCGGTCAGCGTCTCCGGGTTTTTGGTGATCGCTTCAAAATTAGTCACCGCGCAAACCTCCTTGTAAATTTCCCGCCGCGGGCTTCCCCCGCCGTTTGAAACTCTCCTGAACCCGCTGTTGCGCAAGAACGGGGCTATACGCCCGCCGTTGGTTGCGGTCCAGCCCTCCGGTTTCCCCGCGCTTCAACTCGCGGTACACCGTCGCCGCTGTTACTCCCAGCCCGTCGGCTATGTCGGCCACGCGGTCGCCGTTCAGGTAGCGGGTTGAAATCTGCTTCCGGTCCTGAAAGGTTATATATCTGTACTGCCGCACCACGTTTCACCCCCGTTCTGTTTTGTTTTTTTGCGGGCGCGGCTGGATAGGGCCGCGCCCGCGCTATTTCATTCGTACACCTGATAAATCTCGCCGTTCTTCATCAGCCACGCCCGCCCCGAACAGTTAAATCGGATGAAGTTCCAGTCCGTCGCGTCATAGTACGGGGTCCCGATGATTTTTACCCGGCTCGCCTCAAACCCGAATTCTTCGCAAACCTCAATTCGCGCGGCTTCTTCGGTGATCTCTTCTGAACAGTTGTTGACTTCCCACTTCTCGCGGCCCACCTGATATGCAACGACAGCTTCCGGGCGGTTCACGCACCATCTGTAATGCGCGTACTGCATAACGTCGCTCGCTGTCAGCCGCCCCGCGTTCACATGTTCCATGACCGCCTCATAAAGCCCCGACGCGTCAACCGGCTTGCCGCGGCTCGCAACCTCCGCCGTGAACTCTTCTTCCGTCAGGGCGATTCCATGCCGCGCTTTCCACACCCGGTCATACCCGGCCTTTAGTGCTTCGCTCGTGTCGTACAGATAGCCGTTGTCCAGCACGAATTTCTCGAACGGTTGCAGGTTCTTGAAATCTGCTTCCGCTCTGATTTTTTCGGCCAGCAATTCCCCATATCCGGGAACGTCGCCCCCGTTTTCAGGAAGCCCGGCCCGCTCGTTTTCATCGTAAATCCGGCTATCCGGGTGCTTGTCGCTCCAAAACTCGACGCGCCCGCCGTCGTTCACTTCATAGAACGTCCCGTTCTCTTCCGTGGAATAGGTCTTTCGGATTACGTCGCCCTCCAATTCGGACTTTTCTTTGTACTGAACCCCGCCGATGATTTCCGCTTTCGCGGCCTCGTACTCTTCAAAAGAAACGTGCTTCATGTCGGTTCCTCCCTTGTATTTCCGGCTCTGTTTCTGACAAAAAATAAATGCGATAGAACTTGCACCCGTCGTTCGACGTGGTGTTTGTTCTTTCGCATTTAATATTACAAGGCGCGTTTTCTCTTGCCGCATTGTAGTTTGCATTGACAAAGCCGCGTAAAATGGGTATACTGGTGATACGTTTTGAAATGCGGGTATGGCGGAATTGGCAGACGTGCAGGATTTAGGTTCCTGTGCCGCAAGGCGTGTGGGTTCGACCCCCACTACCCGTACCAAGGACAAAAAGCTGCGGATGGAAAACCATCCGCAGCTTTTTTATTTTTCCGCAGCCACTGCCCACAGGTACAGCCCTGCGACGGTTGCGTATGGCGTATACCGCGCACGGTATATGGCGAACTGTGTACGGGTGATTTCCTCCAGTCCGTACAACCGGCACAACCCTTTGCGGATGCCAAAATCATCAAACGCAAGCACGTCCGGCCGCTCCAGCGAAAAGATGAGCAGCATCTCTGCGGTCCACCGCCCGACGCCGGGCAGCGCGGTCAGGATTTTGATGACTTCCTCATCCGTTTTATCCACAAGACTGTGGATGGGTAGCGTTCCGTCCTGCACAGCGCGCGCCGCCGCCAGCATGTACCCCGCTTTCCGCCCGGACAGGCCGCAGGCGCGCAAACCGTCCTCTCCGGCATCCAGCACGGATTCCGGTGTCATCTCCCCCAGACGGTCGCATAACCTCGCCCATACCGTGGCAAGTGCCTTTCCCGATATCTGCTGCCCAGCGATTGAGTTGATCAGCGCAGCAAACAGGTCGGGGATAACCGCGCGCTCGATGTGCCCGATACGCGCGATGGCGGCGCCCAGTACCGGGTCTTGCGCCGTAAGGAAGCGGGTTTCTGTTTCCCCATATGCGAATACTTTCTGCTCCATTGCAAACTCCTATGACAAAGGGCGGGGTCTCCCCCGCCCTCTTTGTTCTGTTACGCGTTTTTCTTGGCCTGCGCTTTCTGCTCGAAACGCTCCTTGGCGACGATGGCGCGCTGATGTGTGCCTTCGCCAATCAGGCCGGCTTCATCGTATGCCGCGACCTTGAAGGTCAGCATCTTGCCGTTCGGCGCAATCTCCACAAGCTCGGTCTCGACGCGCACCTCCATGCCCTCAGGCGTGGCGGCAACATGGCTGACATTCACCAGCGTGCCGACCGTGGTCTTCCCCTCTTCCAGATAGGGCGCAACGCTGCCCGCCGCAGTGTTTTCAATCGCCGCGATCATCATCGGGGTGGCGAACACAGCCACCAGACCGCTGCCGACATTGCACGCAAGCTTGTCCTGTGTGACAACCAGTTTCTGCTCGCCTTTGATTCCAACTTCCATATTTTTACTCTCCTTTTTTGCGGATCTCGGTTATGCCGCCCATATACGGCTGCAACACCTTCGGGATCGCAACCGAACCGTCCGCGCGCAGGTTGTTCTCGAGGAACGCGATCAGCATACGCGGCGGCGCAACCACGGTGTTGTTGAGGGTGTGCGCAAAGTACAGCTCCTTGGAATCCTTGCCACGCACGCGGATGCCCAGACGACGCGCCTGCGCATCGCCCAGATTGGAGCAGGAACCAACCTCAAAATACTTTTTCTGGCGCGGCGACCAAGCCTCGACGTCGCAGGACTTAACCTTCAGATCCGCCAAGTCGCCCGAGCAGCATTCCAGCGTGCGCACCGGGATGTCCAGCGTACGGAAGAAGTCCACCGTATTCTGCCAGAGTTTGTCGTACCACATCGGGGAATCTTCCGGCTTGCAGACGACAACCATTTCCTGCTTCTCGAACTGATGGATGCGGTAAACGCCGCGCTCCTCGATGCCGTGCGCACCAACTTCCTTACGGAAGCAGGGCGAGTAGCTGGTCAGGGTCTGCGGCAAGGTGGATTCATCATTGATGGTGTCGATGAACTTGCCGATCATCGAATGCTCGGACGTGCCGATCAGGTACAGGTCCTCGCCCTCGATCTTGTACATCATGTTCTCCATTTCCTTGAAGGACATGACGCCCTTGACCACATCGCCGTGGATCATGAACGGCGGAATATAATAGGTAAAGCCGCGGTCGATCATGAAGTCACGCGCGTAGGACAGGATGGACGAATGCAGGCGTGCAATATCGCCCTTGAGGTAGTAGAAGCCATTACCCGAGGTGCGGCGTGCTGCATCCAGATCAATGCCGTCAAACGACTCCATGATATCCACATGGTATGGGATTTCATAATCCGGAACAAACGGGTCACCAAACTTCTCAATTTCTACGTTCTCAGAATCGTCCTTGCCGATCGGAACCGAAGGGTCGATGATGTTCGGAATGACCATCATGCGGCTCTTGACTTCCTCAGCGTAGGTCTTTTCGTCGGCCTCGAGTTTTTCCATCTCGTCGGCCATTGCCTTGACCTCTGCCTTGACCTTCTCAGCCTCGTCCTTCTGGCCCTTGGCCATCAGGCCGCCAATCTCCTTGGACTTCTTGTTACGCATCGCGCGCAGCTCGTCGCAGCGGGTCTTGGCTGCACGGAACTTCGCGTCAAACTCGATGACTTCATCCACAAGCGGCAGCTTTTCGTCCTGGAACTTCTTTTTGATGTTCTCCTTGACTGCGTCCGGGTTCTGACGGACAAATTTGATATCCAGCATGTTTTTCTTCTCCTTTATATCCTATTATTTTGCTTCTTCATTTTCTTGGCTATCCAACTTCTTTTGGACGGCCTCAAACAGCTTGTTGATATCCGCATCAAAGCTGTCCTCCGTGTTGCCAAGCAGCCGATCCTCACCATACGTTTCCACCAGCTCGTCGTAAGCCTGCTGTGCTTCCGTTTGATTCTCAGCCAACAACTCCGCGTTGATGCGCGCCAGCAGCGCATACACATCGCGCTCTTCCATGCGCTGTTTTGTGGCACCGACTACATCGGTTTTCGCCAGTTCGGTATCCAACACTTCGCGCACCTTGTCCAGCGCTGCGCTTTGGATATCGTATTGTTTCTGTAAATCTTCCATTTTTTGGGTTGCTCCTTGTGCAACCGTTTGCTGCTCATTGAGCTGGTTGGTCAATGTATCCAGCTGCCGGTCGGCACGCGCCTGTGCAACGTAACTGATCAGGATCAGCGCGATCGCCACTGAGAACAAACCGACAATATAAAAGGTCAGCGTTGTGCGGCTGAGTTTTTTCTCCGGCTTGGCCTGTTCAGGCTTTTTGTTTTCATCCATGGCGGTTCCTCCTTATACGCGCAGACCGCGCAATGCTTCGATCAGACGTTCCAGATCGTCCGCGCCGTAATATTCCAGCGACAGTGTGCCGCTGTTCTTGCCTTGCTCAATGCTGACCTTGCGTCCAAGCACGCTTTCCAGTTCTTTTTCGATCTCCGCAACATAGTCTACGGAAAATCCCTCTGGCTGCGGCTTGGGGGTCGGTTTTTTATTGATGCGTTTGGCCAACGATTCCGCCTGCCGCACGCTCATACCGACCATCTGTTTTGCCGCTTCTACACGCTTATCTTCTTCCGCCACCGCCAACACAGCGCGGGCATGTCCACCGGACAATTTTCCTTCCGACACCATGGTACGCACCTCATCGGGAAGCGCAAGCAAACGTAATGCGTTTGCCACCGCCGGTCGGGACTTGACCACACGGTGTGCCACTTCTTCCTGTGTCATGCCAAACTGACGCATCAGCAGGTCGTATCCTTCGGCTTCTTCAATTGGATTTAAGTCCTGACGCTGTAAATTTTCAATCAGCGCCAGCTCCATAACCTCGCTCTCCTGCGCATCCAGCACCATAGCGGGAATCTCTTTCAATCCCGCCAACCTGGCGGCACGCCATCGGCGTTCACCTGCAATAATCTGGTAGTAGCCCGTTTTATCCCCCTGCCGCACGGTAATCGGGGTAATGATCCCGTGCAGCCGGATGCTCTCGGCCAACTCCTCCAGCGCTTGCTGATCGAACTTTTTTCTCGGCTGATTGGGATTCGGCTCGATTTTAGATAATGAAATCTGGGAAACACTATCGGTTGCCCCGGCAGCGCTCAGATCGGTTGCATCCGCGCCAAACAGGTTGGACAAACCGCCGCCCAGCCCTTTTTTGCCTGACGCCATGCTCAACCTCTCCCCTTCCGCTCTGCTTTTTTCAGTATTTCATCCGCAAGCGCCAAATATGCTTCCGCACCGCGGCACATGCGATCGTAGTCCGTGATCGGTTTGCCGTGGCTGGGTGCCTCACTCAGACGCACATTGCGCGGCACAACCGAGGAGTACACCTCGCCCGGAAAATGCTTTTTGACTTCCTCCACCACCTGGATGGACAGGTTGGTACGGCCGTCAAACATGGTCAGCAGTACGCCTTCCAGCTCCAGCGCCGGGTTCATGGACTTTTTCACCATGCGCACGGTCGTCATCAACTGGCTCAAACCTTCAAGTGCGTAGTATTCGCATTGCAGCGGCACCAGAAAGCTGTCGGCTGCACACAGGCAGTTGAGTGTCAGCATTCCGAGTGACGGCGGACAGTCGATAAAAATATAATCATAGTCGTCGCGCACGCGGTCCAGCACACTTTTCAACCGGTATTCCCGGTTTTCCATGGCGATCAGATCAAACTCTGCACCTGCCAAATTGACATTGGAGCCGATCAAATCCACCCATTTGGTGGAGACGATCGCACTTTTGACATCGGGTTCTTCGGCCACAATCAGATCATAGACCGAAGTTTCCAGTGTACGCGGGTCAACACCGAAGCCCGAGGTTGCATTTCCCTGTGGATCAAAATCACACAGCAGCATCCGTTTGCCGCGTTCAAACAGCGCAGCCGCCAAATTGATGGCGGTTGTTGTTTTACCTACGCCGCCTTTCTGGTTGGCAAACGCGATAATTTTCCCCATTCTGGTTCCCTCTTATCTTTGGTTATTTTCCTACGGGTTTCATTATATCACACCCTTGTTGGAATGCAAAGCAAATCCCAAAATTTTTCTTTTTGTTTCACGTGAAACATACGAAAAGAGCCGCCCGGTTTTGGGCGGCTCCTGCCGAAGTCAAATTGTTTCACGTGAAACACAGCAATCATACTGCGAGAAGATTAAGCCCGTGCGTGCGGGATGCTAATGGTCAGTGTCAAACCATCATCACTCTCCGTTTGGTCAACCGTCGCACCAATGCCGGCATCCACCATAACGCCGACTGCACGGTTAAGTGTATTCAGGAAAAACCGCACATCCTTAATCAAACGCACCACTTTGCGCTCCCCCACCGGAGGAGCATTCTTTTCATTGAGTAATGAATCTATGTACTGCTCAGAACGGCTGACATTCAGGTCATGCTCAATGATATATTTGGTCGCGTTAATGCGGTCGGCTTCGTCCTCCAAACGGAGCAAGCAACGCGCATGGCGTTCAGTCAGATTTGCACTGCGAATCAGTTCCATATTCTGCGACGACAAACGCAACAGGCGCAGTTTGTTGGCGACAGCCGACTGCGTCTTTCCTACCTTGCGAGCCGCCTCCTCCTGCGTTAAACCGTACTGGTCAATCAGGCGCTTAAATCCCTCTGCCTCCTCAAAGAAATCCAAATCACGACGCTGCAAGTTCTCCACCAACGCAATCGCAGACGAGTCCTGATTATCCGCCGCAATCACCAAACAGGGCACATCATTTAACCCCGCCACACGCGCTGCACGCAGACGCCGCTCCCCTGCCACCAACTCGTATCCACCGCCGGGCGCGCGGCGTACAGTAAGTGGATTCAATACACCATACTGCCGGATACTCTCCGCCAGCTGGGCAATCGCTTCCGGATCAAAATACTTCCGCGGTTGATTCGGATTTCGCACGATATCGCTCACGCGCACCCGACGCAGAGTACGATCCTCTTTTCCCGTCACCAATGTCAAAACCGACATGCTGTCATCAACTCCTCCTTCGATACGACACCGAACGCCACCGCGCCGGTTTGTCCTTCGGTAATAGATTACCATATTATTACATTTTGGCAAGGAAAATCGACCGCAAAACCTGTGTACTTCGACTTCAAATTGTCATTTCCTACCAGAAATCACACATTTCCATGCATTTTCGGACAAAAAATAACCCTCCGTAATTTCCATACGGAGGGAAAACAGATTGTAATGAAAAGAGTTTACAGCGGATCGGTCTGGATTTTCTTAAACCGCCGCGGGTACTTGTCGGGCGTTTCCGCAGTCTTTTGCAGCCGCACCAAAACACGTTCTACCCCATCGTGCGGCACAGTGTACCGCAGAAGCTCCGCCGCAGAAGCGCCGAGCACCGAAAAAGCATTTGCGGCAGAGCCAACCTCATCCATGCAATCAGCCGCCTTCATCGCATAAAACGCGCCGCCTACTTTTACCATTGGTAACGTCAGTTCACACAGCACACGCAAATCCGCCACCGCGCGGGAAACCGCAAGATCAAACGATGCACGATGCAAAGCGGCAAACTCCTCCGCCCGCGCATGAACCGGCATCACATTGGCAAGCTCCAGCTCTTCCACAACCTCATTTAAAAAATCTATACGCTTGCGCTGCGCATCCAGCAGCGTAAACTGCGCGCTCGGACAAAGGATAGCCAGCGGCAAACCCGGAAGGCCTGCGCCTGTTCCCACATCCAGCACGGACTGCCCTTCCTTTATATAAGGCGCAAGCGCAGCGCAGTCCAGAAAGTGACGTGTGACGACCTCACAAGGATCGGTTACCGCCGTCAGGTTCATCACCTTATTTTTTTCCAGCAGCAAATCGGAATAACGCAGCAATTTGTCCACAGCTTGCGGAGAAACCGCCGGGATAATTTGCTGCAATCCTGAGACCAAAAGTTCATATGCGGTCATGCCTTGCCCTCCTTCCATCGCGTTTCGATATAGATCATCAAAGCAGTGATATCCGCAGGCGACACGCCCGAAATGCGTGCAGCCTGTCCGAAATTGAGCGGACGCACCGCGTTCAGCTTTTGCCGCGCTTCCAGCCGTAACGACTCGACCTGTTCATAGTCCAGATCAACAGGCAAAGGCCGGGACTGCAATTTACGGTATTGCTCCACATCTTTTTGCTGCCGGTCGATATAACCCGCATATTTCACGCGGATTTCCACCTGCTCACGGATAACCGCGGGCAGTGACGGACTCTCCGGATCAAAACGAGCAAGATCGGCATAGCTCAACTCCGGACGGCGCAGCAAGTCAATCAACTTGCAGCCCGCCTTGACCGGCGCACTATTCTTGCCCGCAAGAAAACCGTTCAGTACATCCGACGGCGCAATGCCAACCGACGCGATGCGGTCGATTTCCTCCTGCACCGCTTGATACTTACGCCGCACCTTTTCCCCGCGCTCGGGCGGGTTCAGTCCAATGCGGACGCCAATCGGAACCAGACGCTCGTCCGCGTTATCCTGACGCAGCAGCAAACGGTACTCCGAACGCGAAGTCATCATACGGTACGGTTCGTTCGTTCCACGGGTAACTAGATCATCAATCAACGTGCCGATATAGCCGTCCGCACGGTCAAGGATGAGGGGCTCCTCCCCCTTTAAGGCAAGCGCCGCATTCACACCCGCGACCAACCCCTGTGCCGCCGCTTCCTCATAGCCGGACGAGCCGCAGAACTGTCCCGCACCGTATAACCCCTTGACCTTTTTGGTTTCCAGTGTCGGACGCAGCTCCAACGGATCAATACAGTCATATTCAATCGCATAAGCCGGACGCATAATTTCCGCGTGTTCCAACCCCTTAACCGTGTGCAGCATATCGCGCTGTACATCAAACGGCATCGAGGACGAAAAGCCCTGCACATAAATTTCTTCTGTCTCCATTCCCATTGGCTCAAGGAACAACTGGTGGCGCGGCTTATCCGCAAAACGCACCACCTTATCCTCAATGGACGGGCAGTAGCGCGGACCAACCCCTTCAATCTGCCCACCATACAGCGGGGAACGATCGAGATTAGCACGGATCAGCTCATGCGTGCGATCGGTGGTATAAGTCAAGTAACAAACCGCACGATTTTCCGGCGGCCGTTCGGTTTCAAACGAAAATGGGATGATCTCCTCTTCGCCTTGCTGGAGTTCCAAACCGGTAAAGTCGATCGAACGGCGATGGATACGCGGCGGTGTGCCGGTTTTGAACCGCTGCAATCGCAGGCCAAGTGCGCGCAGCGACTCGGTCAGTGGCTTTGCAGCCGCCATACCGTCCGGCCCACTCTCACGCGTGTACTCCCCGATGATAATACGTCCACCAAGGAAAGTACCCGAGGCAATAATGACAGCTTTCGCCGGATGGTGCGCGCCGATCGCAGTAACCACCGCACAAACCGCGCCGTTTTCCGTTTCAACAGAAACGACTTCATCCTGCATCAGCTGCAAGCCCTCCTGCTGCTCAAGCGCGTGCTTCATATACGTACGGTATTGCACGCGGTCGGCCTGCGCGCGCAGCGAGTGAACAGCCGGCCCTTTGCCACGGTTGAGCATCCGATACTGGATGCAGGCCGCGTCGGCGGCGCGCGCCATCTCACCACCAAGCGCGTCAATTTCACGCACCAAGTGACCTTTGGCTGTTCCGCCAATCGCCGGATTACACGGCATATTGCCCACGGCATCCAGATTGATCGTAAAACACGCGGTTTTCATCCCCAGGCGCGCAGCGGCAAGGGCAGCCTCAATCCCCGCGTGTCCTGCGCCAACCACAACCACATCAAATGCCTCGGCTGGAAAAACCGTCATGAATCCTCCTCCTTTTTTGCAAAATCAACAAAGTATGAAAGGACGCAGACATGGGTTATCATTCCCCATCCTTGTGCATACCTGTTGATAACTCTGTGTAAACTTTGGATAACTTGCACTTTTGCGCAAAAAATTGATTACTGAAATGAAATGTAAAGCAAATATATTACAAATAGTATATAGTATTTTCCACAGAAAAGGGCCGCTGCGCGCGGCAGGCGGCCCTTCTCATGGTGCATACATTTTATTTTCCCACACAGAAATCGCTGAAAATCCGGGAAACCACCGCTTCGGTTACAGTTTCGCCGGTGATCTCGCCCAGCGCGGCAATCGCGCCTTCGGCGTCCATCACCACTGCATCCGGGGTCATGCCGGACTGAGCAGCATACAGCGCAGCTTCGCACCGCTCAGCTGCGCGGGCAAGTGCGGCAGCCTGACGGGCATTGGTGATCAGCGCACCATCGAATGCACCGTCCCCAAATCCAATCGTCCGCGGAATGAGCGAAAGCAATTTGTCCATGCCCGCACCGGTCTTGGCCGATAGCGGGACAATATGCAGAAAATGTTTTTTCAGCAGCTTTTCATCCAGCTGCTGCGGCAGATCGACCTTGTTGACCACGGCAATCGCGCGATGCCCCGCCGCGCGGGCAAGGACGAGCATATCCTCGTCCCCAATCGGCTGCGAACCGTCAAACACCGCAAGAATCAGTGCGGAAGCCGACGCTTCCGCCATCGCGCGGTCAATCCCGGCCTGTTCAATCGGGTCGGTCGTATCGCGCAGACCAGCCGTATCAGTAACACGCAGCAAAAGCTGCCCCACCTTGACGTTTTCCTCAATCAGATCACGGGTCGTGCCGGGAATATCGGTTACAATCGCGCGTTCCCGACCAAGCAGCGTATTGAGCAGTGTGCTTTTGCCCGCATTCGGCCGGCCAAGAATCACACACGGCACGCCCTCGCGCAGGATACGGCCGCGCTCATAGCTTTCGGCCATCGCATACAGACGGCTGGTGGTACGATGCAGCAATGCAGCTGCATCATCAAACAGCACAGGGTCAATATCCTCATCCGGAAAATCCACTACTGCGTGGAAATGCGCCACCATGCCGATCAGCTCTTCGCGCATCTGCTGCACGGGAGAACCAACCGCACCCATCACCTGCGCCGCAGCATTTTGCGCCGCTTCGGCGGTGCGGGCAGTGATCAGGTCGTGAACGGCCTCCGCTTCGGACAAACCCAATTTTCCATTCAGGAATGCCCGGCGGGTAAATTCACCCGCTTCAGCCTGCCGCACGCCCAAGGAGAACAGCGCATCCAATGCCTGCTGCAAAACCGCAGTCGAACCATGGCACTGCAATTCCGCCATCGGCTCACCGGTATAGGTATGCGGCGCACGGAATACCACTGCATAACAGCAGTCAATCACCTTGCCGTTTTTGTCCTGCAACGTCCCATAAACCAGCTTCTGCGTTGGCGCATCCAGCATCCGCTTGCCGTTTTTGGCGCGGAACACCACATCCACCGCTGCTATCGCCTGCTCACCCGACACCCGGATCAGACCGATCGGCCCGCCGGCAGAAGAAATGGCGGCAATCGTATCGTTCATAGGCAGTACCCCGCGTTAAGAACGGGAGCGGTAGTTGTTATCCGGTGCAATAACAACACGGCGGCCGGGTTCTGTGCCGGTCGAATAAGTCGTTACACCGTTGAAATCCTGCAAAGCGGCATGGATAATGCGGCGCTCATACGGGTTCATCGGCTCAAGCGTCATCGAGCGGTGGGCCTTGACCACCTTCATTGCCATCTTGCGGGCAAGGCGCTCCAGGCTTTCCGCACGCTTTTCGCGGTAGTTTTCCGTGTTGACCGACAGGCGCACATGCTCATCCAATGCATTGTTCAGCACCAGAGAGCCGAGATACTGGATTGCGTCCAGCGTATCGCCGCGGCGACCGATGATCGGGCCCATATCCGGGCCGGAGATCTCCAGACGGAGCTGGTCACACTCAACCTGCGGCAACGTTTTGACTTCACCCTCGACCCCCATCTTTTCCAACAGGCCGGTGATGAAATCGGTAGCCAGCTGCTCCGCCTTTTTCATGCACTCCTCGGAAACCGGGATCAGCTCGCGCTCCTTTGGCACGGACGGAGTCACCGGACGATCCTCGCGCGGGCGGCGGTCACGGCGTCCACCGCGATCGCGGCGCGGACGCTCACGGCGCGGCGGGCGTTCCACTTCCAGCTTCTCCGGCACAAAATCCGCCGGTGCAGCCTTGACCAGACGGGGCGTATCGTCTTCATCGGTGATAGAAAGCTTCTGCGGCTTGGCAGCGGGCTTTTCCTCCTTTGCCGCAGCGGGTTTTTCCGCGCGGCGGGGCTTCGCCGGTTTTTCCACAGGTGTGTGGACAGGTTCCGTCTTTTTGACCGGCTCATCCGGCACTTCATAGGTTACGCGCACACGCGCCGGCGTTGCGCCGATACCGAGAAAGCCTTTTTTGCCGTTATCCAATACCTCAACCGACACATCATCCCGATCCATGCCCAGCTGCCGAAGCGCAGCTTCAATCGCGGCATCGCGGGTGTCGCCGGTGGTTTCGATAAATTTCTCCATCGTTTACTTGTCCCCCTTCTTTTTCTTCGCATTCTGGGACTGTTCCAGCTGCGCGGCCTTATGCGCGGCACGCTTGGCTTCCTTCTCCGCCTCGATGCGCGCCGTTTCCTCAGCGTCCTTCTTATCCTTCTTACCGCGCAGGTAAGTCGTCAGCACAATTTCCTGCACACAGGAGAACACGTTGTTGAAAATCCAGTAAATGCCGATTGCGCCCGGCAGGATGAAGCCGAAATACAGCGACATAAGCGGCATCATGATATTGAGCATCTTCATCTGGCCGGCCGCCGCGCTGTTCTGCGTGCCCTGCATCTTCTGCATGACAAAGCTGGACAGGAAAGCAGTTGCACCCGACAGGATCGGGATAATCCAGATGAGGCTCGGATGGGGAAAGGAAGGCGTCTGTGCCAGATTCAGGCCGAGGAAGCTGAAATCAATATTGAGCAGCTCACCCATGCCATTGGTAATCTTGGTGACTGTCTCCGGCCAAACCCCACCGTTGTCGGTAAACATCTGGCCGAGTTTTTCCGCAATCGTGATCTGGCCATAATAACCGGCCTTGGCAATATCCACGCCGACCAGCGTTGCCAGCTGGTTGATCACATTGTTGTCAAAGCCCATCATGAATTTCAGCGGCTGCTGCACGGCATAGTACAGACCCATCATGATCGGCAGCGGGATAAACTGCGGCAGACAGCCGGACATCGGATTGACGCCGTGTCTGTCATACAGCTTCTGCATTTCCTCGTTGAGTTTGACGCGGTTGTTCGCGTACTTTTTCTGCAGCTGCTGCAGCTCCGCGTTGAGTGCATTCATGGCAAGCATACTCTTTTTGCCCTTGATGGCCAGCGGAATACAGATCAGCTTGACCAGCAGTGCAAACAGGATGACCGCAAGACCATACGAGCCCACCGCCTTGAAGATTGCCAGCAGAATCAAGCCAAGCGGCCTGACGATGACAATTCCGAAAATTTCTCCCATATAAACCTCCGTAGGGTTGTTTTTTCACTTGCGAAACAAAGCGTTTTGCGATACCAATCCTTCCCCTGCACCCATTACGGCACGGGGTCATACGGCCCGCGTTTGGAGAAGGGATGGCACCGGCAGATGCGTTTGAACGCCAGCCAGCCACCCTTCAGTGCGCCGTATTTCTCGATTGCCTCGATCGCATACTGCGAACAGGTCGGGATATAACGGCAGCAGGGCGGCCTGGCCGGTGAGATATGCCGGCGGTAAAACCGAATTGCCGCCAGCATCAAACGCTTCATGACCGAGCTGCCGCGGTTTTGTTTTCCTGCAAAGCCCGCAGCAGCGATTTTTCAATTTCCAAATACGTTGCACCCACCGCGCGGCTGCGCGCGACGAGTACCAGATCCACACCCACCGCAAATTCGTCCTCATGCAGACGGTATGCTTCGCGGAACAGGCGTTTGATGCGGTTCCTCTGCACCGCACCGGCCAGCTTGGCGCTGACCGTCAGCCCCAGCCGGTTATACCCCAGACGGTTTTTCCGGCAGTACAGCACCAGATGCCGCCCTGCCGAAGAAATCCCGCGGTGATACAATCGACGGAACTCGTGGTTTTCCTTCAAGGATATGGTGTGTTTCATCTTTTCCGATGCTCCTCGTTTTTCCGATGCCCGGGAAAAAACGGAAGGTAACGCCTTGCATCAGGCGTTATCTTGCATTTCTTTGCCTCTAAGTATGTCTGCAAAGCCGGCCATATCACTTGTGCCCGGCGGATATGGCCCAAAACGGATTCACCGGTTCTCGCTGTCAGGCAAAGGGGCAAAAAGCCTGTCCCCTGAACAACGAAAAAAACGAGCCGCAATGGATGCGGCTCGTTGCGTTTTCCTTCCGCGCCGCCGGCGCGTATTGAAAAATCGGTTTTTCGCTTAGTGCGTCAGGCGTGCGCGGCCCTTGGCACGGCGACGGGCCAGTACCTTACGGCCGTTCGACGTACGCATACGCTTGCGGAAACCATGCTCCTTGGAGCGCTGACGCTTCTTGGGCTGATACGTTCTCTTCATTTCTTCGTGCACCTCCCTGTTTCATGGATTTACGGATGGGCACCGGCATAGGTCCGGCGCGAGACGCGGGCATATGCCGCTGCCTGTCCGCAGAATATGAGACAATAATTATTATCCTATAAAAGCCCCGAAATGTCAAGGATTTTTTGTGTTTTCAACATCTTGTGGATAAGTCAAAAAATCATACTATAACTTGCGCTGCGTGCCGAAATACACCATTTTGTCCCCATTCTGTGGAAAAACCCTTGCTGTTGAATCTGCCGGGAACTTGTGTTATTATGATTATATCTATGTACTTATATCGACAGGAGGCGCCCCATGGCTAACAATATATTGGAAATGGCGCTCGAACGCCTGGAACGCGATTTCCCGCCGTCCAGCCTTTCCGCGTGGTTTGATGATGCAACGGTTGTTTCCTTTGCGGACAACCGTTTGATTTTGCATTCCCCGGTGCAATTCAAAAAGGAATTCATCGACCAGAAATTCATCGAGCCGCTGCAAAATGCACTATACGAACTGACGGGCGACCCCACGACGGTCGTTGTCGTCACCGGCGAATACACGGCGCCCACAACCAGCTCTTCCCCGTATGACGATTATACGTTCGAACGGTTCATCGTCGGGTCGAGCAACAAGTTTGCACACGCCGCTGCGCTCGCGGTTGCCCAGCGGCCGGCAGCGGAAAACAACCCGTTGTTTATCTATGGTAACTCAGGGCTTGGCAAAACCCACCTGATGTACGCGATTGCAAACGTCCTGCGCCGCACGCATCCGGAATTCCGCATCATTTATGTCAAGGGCGAGGACTTTACCAACGAACTGATCACCGCCATTCAGGAAGGCAACGTGCAGGCGTTCCGCAACAAATACCGCATGGTAGATCTGCTGCTGCTGGACGACGTGCAGTTTATCGCCGGCAAGGAACGCACGCAGGAAGAATTTTTCCATACGTTCAATGCACTCTATGAAGCGAAGAAGCAGATTGTCCTCACCTCCGACCGGCCGCCAAAGGAAATCAACACTTTGGAAGACCGCATGAAAACCCGATTTGAATGGGGCCTGCTGGCCGATATCCAGCCGCCGGACTTTGAAACACGCATTGCGATCATCCGGGACAAGGCAGTCAAGATGGGTGTAGACCTGCCAGACGACGTATCCACCTATATCGCGGAAAACATCCAGGCCAACATCCGCCAGCTGGAAGGCGCCGTCAAAAAGATCAAGGCCATGCACGAACTGATGGGCGAACGCATCACCGTTTCGCTTGCAGAAAACGCAATCGACGCCCTGCGCATCGAAAACCCGGGGCTCAACCCCACACCCGAGCGCATTATGGAGGCCGTCGCCAACTATTTCTATATTCCTATCGAGCAGATGATCTCGCAGAACCGCTCCAAGGACGTCGCTTACCCACGCCAGATGGCCATGTACATGATCCGGCAGGAGCTGGAATATTCCTTCCCGGATATCGCCAAAATATTCAAGCGCGACCACACCACCGTCATGCACGCCTGCAACAAGATCGAGGAAGAACGCAAGAACTCCCGGGAAACCGAAGAGGTTATCAAAAAACTGCATAACAACATCCGCGGGGAATGAAAAACTATCCACAAATCCCTGTGGATTCCACATGGTTTGTCCTGTGGAAAACAAAATGGTCTGTGGAAGCTGTGGAGCGGAGAAAATTCATCCACATCCCACTGTGTACGACATTTCCCGCACCACGTCTAGCTTTGCGCCGTTTTTCCCCAATTTCCCCAGCCTCTACTACTACGATAAAATCCTATCCTGTTATTTCTCAGATTTCCGAAGAAAGAGGAACCGCCGATGAAATTCTCCTGTGAAAAAGAAACCCTGCTCAATCTGATCGGTACTGCCTCCCGTGCGGTTACCGGCAAAAGCGCTATGCCATTGCTGGAAGGTCTGCTCATCACCGCAGAAACCGACACCCTTACGCTCACCGGTTACGACCTTTCCATGGGTATCCGCACCACAGCCGAAGCCGATATTGTCGAACCCGGCAGCATTGTACTCAACGCCAAGCTGTTTTACGACATTATCCGCAAACTGCCGCAGGATACCGTCTATCTGGAAACCGATGATAAGCTGCTGACCACCATCAAGTGTGACCGCGCAGTATTCAACCTAATCGCAACCGAAGCCGATGAATATCCGGCACTGGCGGAAGTTTCTGCCGACACCGGCTTTTCCCTGCCGCAGGCAATGCTGAAAAGCATGATCGCACAGACGATTTTCTCGGTATCCGACAATGAATCCAAACCCATCCACACCGGCTGCCTGTTTGAACTGGAAGGCAACCGCCTGAACGTCGTTGCAGTGGACGGCTACCGCCTTTCTGTGCGCCGCGAAACCGTGGAAGGTATTTCCGGGGACATGAAATTCGTTGTACCCGGCCCGTCGCTGCGCGAAATTGAACGCATCCTGACCGAAGAAGACGGCGATGTGGAGATTTTCCCCGACCGCAAGAACATTTTGTTCCGAATCGGCAATACCACGCTGATCACCCGTCTGATCGACGGCGAATTTCTCAATTACCGCGCAGCCATCCCGACTGAATTTGATTACGTCGTCAAGGCAGACCGGCATGAGCTGATCACCTGCATTGAACGCGTGTCCCTGATCGTGTCAGAAAAGCTGAAAAACCCGGTGCGTTTCCATTTTGACGGCTCTTATGTGCAGATGTCGTGCATCACAACGGTTGGCAAAAGCTATGACGAATGCGCGTTTGACGGCACGATTGACGATCTGGAAATCGGTTTTAACAACCGTTACATCCTGGATGCGCTGCGCGCGGCAGGCGACGACACGGTAAAAGTGCAGCTCAAGGGTTCGCTGAACCCGATTGTCATTTCTCCGCTCGAAGGCGATAAATATACCTATCTTGTGCTTCCGGTGAGGTTGAAAGCCAATGACTGACATCAAAATTGACACAGAATTCATAAAACTGGATGCCCTGTTAAAATTTGCCAATCTTGTTTCCTCCGGCGGCGAAGCCAAAATCCGCATTGCCGAGGGCGAAGTGAACGTCAACGGAGAACCCTGCACGATGCGCGGCAAAAAGCTGCGTCCGGGTGACACCGTAACGCTCGACGGCGTAACCGTCAAAATTGTATGAATATCCAGTCGCTTGAACTCGAACAGTTCCGCAATTACGAGCACGAACGCTTTGTATTCGATCCCGCGGTCAACCTGATCTGCGGCGAAAACGGACAGGGCAAAACCAACCTGCTTGAAGCCGTTGCCGCCTGTTCGACCATGCGCCTATTCCGCACGGCACAGAAAAAAGAAGGGCTGCGCTTTGGAGAGGATCATGCAAGGATTTTGGCGGATTTTGCAGCGCAAGGGCGGGATTTTTCTCTGGAATTGCGCCTTTCCCGCACAAAATCCATGGAAATTTATAAAAACGGCGTGCGGCAGAAACGGCAGGCCGACGCGCAGGGCATCCTGAAAACCGTCCTGTTTTGTCCGGAAGACCTGATGCTCGTCCGGCAGGGCGCAGCTGCCAGACGGCGCTTTCTCGACACCGCCCTGTGCCAGCTGCGGCCGTACTACGCGCGCTATCTCGAGGAATATAACCGTCTGCACGATCACAAAACCCGTATCCTGCGCGACAGCGAGGAAAAGCCTTCCCTTCTCTCTCTTTGGGAGGATTTTTCCCTGCGCATGGCGCACATCGGCGCGCAGATCATCCGCTACCGCGCATACTACTGCAAAAAACTGCTGGCATCGGCGGCGGCGGTCTATGCCGATATCGCGCCGCAGGAAAAGCTTTCGGGCGAATACAAAACCGTCTCGTCCGTGACCGATCCGTTTGCATCCGCAAAGCAGATCGAACAGGAACTGATCGACCACGTTTTGCGGCACAAACAGGCCGAAATTGCAGCAAAAAGCTGTCTGTCCGGCCCGCATAAAGATGATTTGGTGCTGCTGCTCGATGGGCGTAGCGCTGCGTCCTATGGCTCGCAAGGACAGGTGCGCACCTGTACGCTGTCTTTAAAACTGGCCGAGCGCGAACTGTTTTTCAGCGAGGACGGCGAATACCCGGTTTTGCTGCTGGACGACGTGCTTTCCGAACTCGACCGCCGGCGGCAGGACTTTGTTTTAAACCGCATTTCCGCCGGGCAGGTAATGATTACCTGCTGTGAGGACGGCATTTCGGATAAATTGCGCGCAGGCGCGGTTTTTGCTATAAAAAACGGTAAAATCATTTGAGTTTTTCCGTCTGTTCGGTACACAAAGCCTGAAAAAAGTGGTATAATTAGAATAGAATACAGCCCGAGGGACAGACCGGCGGACAATATCCCGCGCGGCGGCTGAGAAAACCTGCGCGCGGCCGCTCCACGGTCTGTTATTTTGTCCATTGGCAAGGCAAACGGGAGGATTTTCCATGTATCTGCATCTGGGACAGGATTATATCGTACCACTGCAAAACGTGGTTGCCGTGTTCGATATGGACACCGCCACCGCGTCCAAACGCACCGCCGCACTGCTCGAACGGCTGCAGGAGGAAGGGCGCATCATCGAGCTGTACGAGGATTTGCCGCGCGCCGGTGTTTTATGCGAAAGCGCACTGGGCGAAACGCTGTATTTAACCAGTCTGTCGCCGCAGGCTTTGCAGCGCCGCGCGGAAAAAGCCTATGCAGTATAGGCGTATAACCATCGTTACCGCAATTTCTGGAAAGGGAATTTGATTATATGAGCGAAGAATTGGAAATCAAGGACGAAGTGCTCGACCTGAAAGTCACCGACACCTATGACGAAAGCCAGATCCAGGTACTCGAAGGCTTGGAAGCCGTGCGCAAACGTCCGGGCATGTATATTGGCTCGACTTCGGCGCGCGGCCTGCACCATCTGGTGTATGAGATCGTCGATAACTCGATCGACGAGGCGCTGGCGGGCTACTGCACCCATATCGAGGTGACGATCGAAAAGGGCAATATCATCCGCGTAGTGGATAACGGCCGCGGTATCCCCTGCGGCATCCATCCGCAGATGGGCATCCCGACGCTTGAGGTCGTACTGACCGTGCTGCACGCAGGCGGCAAGTTTGACGGCTCGGGCTATAAGGTGTCCGGCGGCTTGCATGGCGTTGGCTCGTCGGTTGTCAATGCACTGTCCGACTGGCTGGAAGCCGAGGTGCGCGATGGAGAAGTGAAGCACTGTATGCGCTTTGAGCGTGGTGTGACCACCGTCAAGATGCACGACGTGCCCTGCACCGGCGAAACCGGTACCACCATCCGTTTCCATGCCGATCCGGAGATCTTCGAGACGACGGTGTATGAGTTTGACGTGCTGGAAAAGCGGCTGCGCGAACAGGCGTTTTTGAACGCGGGCCTCAAGATCACGCTGCGCGACGAGCGCGACGATGAGCCGGTTGAGGAGGTCATGCACTATGAGGGCGGTATCCGCCAGTTTGTGCAGCATCTCAACCGCACCAAAACCCCGTTGCACGAAGAAGTCATTTACATGGAGGGCAGCCGCGGCACTTCAATGGCCGAAGTGGCCATGCAGTATACCGACAGTTACAGCGAACTGCTGCTGTCCTTTGCCAACAACATCAATACGACCGAAGGCGGCACGCACGAAACCGGCTTTAAGGCAGCGCTGACCCGCGTGCTCAACGAATACGGCAAAAAATACAAGCTCTTAAAAGATGACGAATCTTTCAAGGGTGAGGACGCGCGCGAAGGCTTGACCGCGATTATTTCGGTGAAGCTTCAGGAAGCGCAGTTCGAGGGCCAGACCAAGACCAAGCTGGGCAACAGCGATATGCGCACGCTGGTGGACGCGATGGTGTCCGAAAAGCTGATGACCTTCTTTGAGGAAAATCCGTCCGTTGCGCGGTCGATCATCGAAAAGGCGCAGACTGCTGCCCGTGCCCGCGAAGCCGCCAAAAAGGCGCGCGAGATGACGCGGCGCAAGTCGGCGCTCGATTCGGCTTCCCTGCCGGGCAAGCTGGCCGACTGCATTGAAAAAGACCCCACCTATACCGAAATCTACATCGTCGAGGGTGATTCCGCAGGCGGTTCGGCCAAGGAAGGCCGCGACCGGCGGCATCAGGCCATCCTGCCGCTCTGGGGCAAGATGCTCAACGTCGAAAAGGCGCGTCTCGACCGCGTTTATGGCAACGATAAGCTGACCCCGATGATTACCGCATTCGGCGCAGGCTTTGGCGACGATTTTGACCTGTCCAAGCTGCGTTATGGCAAGATTATCCTGATGGCCGATGCCGACGTTGACGGCAGCCATATCCGCACGCTGCTGCTGACCTTCTTCTTCCGCTTCATGCGGCCGCTCATCGAGCATGGGCATGTGTTTATCGCGCAGCCGCCGCTGTTCAAGAATGAAAAGGGCAAGGACGTGCGCTATACCTACACCGACGAACAGCAGCGCGAATGTATCGCTGAGATGGGCGATAGCGTGCGCGTGCAGCGGTACAAAGGCTTGGGCGAGATGGATCCGCAGCAGCTGTGGGAGACCACCATGGACCCGGCAAACCGCACGCTGTTGCAGGTGACGATGGAGGACGCGGCGGCAGCCGACGAGACCTTTGCCCTGCTGATGGGCGAAAAGGTAGAGCCGCGGCGCGAGTTTATCGAGAAAAACGCCAAGTACGTCATGAATCTGGACGTCTGATCAAGGCAATACCACAATAGTATCCTTGTGACATGATGTGGTATTCCCTATCCGGCACGCAGAATAACGCCAACAATTCCGGAGGCAAAGAATGAGTCAAGAATACGAACAGCAAAAAATATTGCAGGTCGATCTCGAAAAAGAGATGAAAAAGAGCTACATCGACTATGCAATGAGTGTCATTGTCGGCCGCGCGCTGCCCGATGTGCGCGACGGCCTCAAGCCTGTACACCGCCGCATCCTGTATGCCATGTACGAGGACGGACTGACCTCGGATAAGCCCTACCGTAAGTCTGCGACAACCGTCGGTAATGTGCTCGGCCGGTACCATCCGCACGGCGACGGATCGGTATATGATGCCCTGGTGCGCATGGCGCAGCCTTTTTCACTGCACTATCCGCTGATCGACGGCCACGGTAACTTCGGTTCGGTGGACGGCGACCCCCCGGCGGCTTACCGTTATACCGAAGCCCGCATGGCCAAGATTTCCAACTACATGCTGGCCGATATCAAGAAAAATACGGTCGATTTCGGCCCCAACTTCGATGAGGAGTTGAAAGAGCCGGTTGTGCTGCCTTCCCGCTTCCCCAACCTGCTGGTGAACGGCTCGTCGGGTATTGCGGTCGGCATGGCAACCAACATCCCGCCGCACAATCTGACCGAGGTCATCGACGGCATTTGCTATGTGATCGACCATCCGGAAGCCGAGATGGATGAGATCTGCCAGTTCATCAAGGGGCCGGACTTCCCGACCGGCGGCGTTATCATGGGACGCAGCGGCATCCGTGCCGCGTATGCAACCGGCCGCGGCAAGATCAAGGTGCGTGCCAAAACCGAAATCGTCGATCTGCCGAACGGCAAAAGCCAAATCCTGATCACTGAAATCCCTTACATGGTCAATAAGGCGCGTCTGGTCGAGGCGATGGCGAACCTCGTCAAGGATAAGCGCGTAGACGGCATCACTAACATTCAGGACCATTCCTCGCGCGAAGGAATGCAGATCGTGGTGGATATCCGCCGCGATGCCAACGCGCAGGTGATTCTAAACCAGCTGTTCACCTACACCCAGCTGGAAGACACCATTTCGATGATCCACATTGCGCTCGTACCGTCGGGCGCGTCGGGCAAATTACAGCCGCGTGTGCTGACGCTGCGTCAGATCATCGACCAGTATGTTTCTTTCCAGAAGGATGTTGTTGAGCGCCGTACGCGCTTTGACCTGAAAAAGGCGCAGGATCGCGCGCACATCCTTGAGGGTTTGAAGGTCGCTACCGACAATATCGACCGCATCATCGCCATCATCCGCGCCTCCAAAAACGAGGCGGAAGCCAAGGTCAATTTGATGGTCGAGCCATTCTGGATTGACCAGATTGCGCTGCTCGGCATCGTGGATGGATCGGAGCATTTCGAGTTCCATCTTGATGAGCCGCAGGCGCAGGCGATTGTCGATATGCGTCTGGGCCGTCTGTCCGGTCTGGAGCAGGAAAAGATTAACGACGAATATAACGAACTCGAAGGCAAAATCGCAAGCTTTGAGGACATTTTGTCGTGTGATGCGAATATCCTTGCGGTTGTCAAAGCCGAGCTGCAGGAGATTAAGCAGAAATACGGCGATGAACGCCACACCGAAATTGCGAATGTTGCGGACGAGATCGACATCGAGGATTTGATCGAGGAACAGCAGTGCGCTTACACACTGACGCACTTTGGATATATCAAACGCCAGCCGACCTCGGTTTACCGTGCGCAGCGGCGCGGCGGTCGCGGTATTTCCGCGATGAGCACGCGCGAAGAGGACTTTGCCAAGGATATCTTCACCGCTTCCACGCATGATACCATCCTGTTCTTCTCCAACCGCGGCAAGGTGTATAAGCTCAAGGGTTATCAAATTCCGGAAACCGGCCGTTCGGCTAAGGGCATGAACATTGTTAACCTCTTGGAACTGGAAAGCGACGAGAAGATCACCGCAATGTTTGCCATCAAGGAGTTTGCAGACGACAAATTCCTGTTTTTCGTCACCCGTCAGGGCGTTGCCAAGCGCGTGGTGCTGTCCGATTTGCAGAATATCCGCCGCGCAGGCCTGCGCGCGCTCAACCTCAATGAGGACGACGCGCTGGTTGACGTGCGCCTGACCGATGGCGAGCAGAACATCCTGATTGCAACACACGAAGGCCGCGCAATCTGCTTCGACGAAAATGAGGTGCGCGCAATGGGCCGCACCGCGACCGGTGTACGCGGTATCCGTCTGAGCGAAGGCGACTTTGTTGTGGGCGCGGCGCGGGCGCGCAAGGGCGCTTATGTGCTGTCGATCACGGAAAATGGCTACGGCAAGCGCACGCCTGTCGAGGAGTTTACCATCCACCACCGTGGTGGCGGCGGCATGATGCTGCACAACCTGACCGCCAAGACCGGTCTGGTGGCTGGTATCGCGGTTGTGGACAGCGATAATGACGTAATGATCATCACGGACGACGGCGTTATCATCCGCACGGGCTGCGAGGAGATCCGCGAATGCGGCAGAGGCAGCCAAGGCGTTATCGTGATGCGCACAAGCGAAAACGTCAAGGTTATTTCGATTGCCCGCACGGATAAGCAGGAAGAAGAAGAGACCGCTGAGGACAGCGAATCGACCGAATCCGTAGAGACCACCGAAGAATAAGTAAAAAGGACGCACGCAAGTGCGTCCTTCTTTTTGTCCGTGCGTAGCGCTTGGAACTTTCCACAAAGCTGTGGAAAAATTTATTGACAGCCTATGTTTTGTGTGATATATTTATCACACAAAGAGATAAATATATCACATGTGGGAGGGATTGACTATGACATTAACCCGTGCAAAACTGCTCCATGCCGGCGCATGGGGCGTGCTGGTTGTCCTGTGGGTGTTCGCCAAAAACTTCGGCCCGATCAAAGTACAGCCGTGGCAGGGCATTTTGATTGCACTGTGCATGGTGCTGCTGGTCGGTGTGGTACTGCTGGAAATCGGGGTTGGCGTAGAAAAGCCAGACGAGCGCGCGCACGCCAACGGATATAAGGCTAATTCCCTGCTGTTTAACATACTTGACTTTGCACTTTTGCTGTATATCGCCTTCGGGGATGAAATGCCGCTTACCATCCCCTATGAATATGTGCTTCTGCTGATGGCGGTAATCAATGTCTTTCAGGATGTGGCGTTCCTGTATTATGAACGTCGCTCGGCATGACCGCTATGCTGAAAACACGCATCAAAGAACTGCGCGCGGCGCGCGGCATGGATCAGGCACAGCTGGCCGAACTCGTTGGTGTGCGGCGCGAGACCATCGGCAGGCTGGAAAATGGACAATATAACCCATCCCTTAAGCTGGCAATGGATATTGCCAAGGTGTTCGGACTGCAAGTGGAAGAAATCTTCCTTTTCACGGAGAAATAAGCGTCAATATAAGCAGATCAGAGAAAAGAAAAGACCGTTTCCGGATGGAAAACGGTCTTTTTTGTATCCTTTTATGAAAAAAACAGTAAATTACTCTGCGGTATAGGGCAGCAGAGCAATATGACGGGCGCGCTTGATCGCCTCAGTCAGCTGGCGCTGATGATGCGCGCAGGTACCGGTCATACGGCGGGGCAGGATCTTGCCACGCTCAGACATATACTTGCGGAGCTTGCCAGCATCCTTGTAATCAACGTGCTCGACTTTATCAACACAGAAAGCGCAAACCTTGCGGCGGCGACGGCCGCGCTGCGGGCGCTCTGCAC
>CALWEB010000032.1 GCA_944376955.1 uncultured Agathobaculum sp.
ACAGTTTGTCCGACGGCAAGCTCCACCACCGCGCTTTGCAGCGCGTCGGGCGGCAGCGTGCGCTGCACCGCTGCCTGCACGGATGCGACCGAAAAAGCTGCATCCGGCAGCGCATCCAGCACGGCAAGGCGCTTTTGCTCGTACCCGCGCGACACGCCTACGACATCCGCCATCACCAGCTCGCGCGCGGGCAGGGTCAGCACCTCGCGTTCCGCAAAGGCTTGCAGGTCGAGCGTAAACCGCGCCGCGGCGCTGTCGTCATCCGTCAGCACGCATACCGGACGGCCGGTATCCAATCCGAGCGCCGCCGCGAGGTGCGCCTTATGGATGGCGGACAGGCCGACCGCGAGCAGCGGCGTTTTGCCTTGCTGCACGGCTTGCTTTAACGATTTGTATTCATTTAGAAAAGTTATACTTTTAGTTATTTCAGTCATGCCGGGCTGCTCCCCTCCTTTGGAGACGCCAAAAGGGCAGATTTTGCAATCTGCCCTCATTGTATGCGTGTGTTCAGAACTTAATGCGCGTGTTCATCATGCTCGTGGTGGCAAGCGGCACAATCCATGTCGCAGCCGAGGATCTCGGTCGGGTCCTTGCCCATGCGCTTGTAATAGTCCGCAATTGCCGAGCGCAGCGCCTCTTCCGCGAGCACCGAGCAGTGCATCTTGACCGGCGGCAGGCCGTCCAGCGCTTCTGCAACCGCCTTGTTGGTCAGCTTGAGCGCCTCTTCGAGCGTCTTGCCCTTGACCATCTCGGTTGCCATCGAGCTGGTTGCAATCGCCGCGCCGCAGCCGAAGGTCTTGAACTTGACATCCTCGATGATGCCGTCATCCGACACCTTGAGGTAAATCTTCATGATATCGCCGCACTTGGCGTTGCCAACTTCACCGACACCGTTTGCGTCCTCAATCTCGCCCACGTTGCGGGGATGGGTGAAGTGGTCGAGTACCTTTTCGCTGTATTGCATAGAAAAAATCTCCTTTTTCTGTTGAATCTATCTTAGTGATGCTCGTGCAGCTCGCTTGCTGCGGTCAGGTTGGGCTTGCCGTTCTCCCATACCGGGCTCATCGAACGCAGCGTGGAAACCACCTGTGCCACGGTCTCGATGATATAATCGACATCCTCTTCGGTGTTCTGCTCGCCGAGCGTCAGGCGCAGCGAGCCGTGCGCGATCTCATGCGGTAGGCCGATCGCCATGAGCACATGGGACGGGTCGAGCGAGCCGGTCGAGCAGGCCGAACCGGTCGAGCCGCAAACGCCCATGTTGTCCAGCATCAGGATCAGGCCCTCGCCCTCGATCGCCTCGAACACGAACGACGCCGTGCCCGGCAGGCGATTCACCGGATCGCCGGTGTAATGCGTATAGGGGATCTTGTCCATCACGCCCTTGACCAGCTTGTCCGTCAGACGCTTTACATAGCCCATCTTCTCATCCAGGCCCTCAACGGCTTCCTTCATCGCCGCCGCAAGGCCGATGCAGCCTGCGGTGTTCTCGGTGCCCGAGCACAGGCCGCGCTCCTGTCCGCCGCCGTATACCAGCGGCTCAAGCGCAATGCCCTTCTTGAGGTACAGCGCGCCAACGCCGCGCGGGCCGCGGAACTTGTGCGCGGACAGCGACAGCATGTCGATACCCATTTCCTGCACGTCGATGTGCATATGGCCCACCGCCTGCACTGCGTCCGTGTGGAACTTCGCGCCGACCGAATGCGCCAGCGCCGCAATCTCCTTGAGCGGCTGGATGGTGCCGATCTCGTTGTTCGCGGCCATCACGGAAACGAGCGCAGTATCTTCGCTCAGCTCCCGCTTGAGCTGCTCAAGGTCCACATGGCCTTCCTTATCTACATCCAGATAAGTGACGCGATAGCCCTCTTTTTCCAGCGCTTCACAGGTGTACAGCACCGCATGATGCTCAATCTTGGAGGTGATCAGGTGCTTGCGGCCCTTGGCTGTCGGGCCGTGCATAAAGCCGCGGATGGCAAGGTTGTCCGCCTGCGAACCGCCGCCGGTGAAAATGATTTCGCCTGGGGCGTAGTCGTTGGCTTCATTGACCGGCGAGGCCGCGTTCAGGCACTTGCCGACCGTCGTGCGCGCCTCGTTGAGCGCCATCTTGGCCTCGCGGCCGATGCGGTACAGCGAGGACGGGTTGCCGTAAAACTCGGTCAGCCACGGCTTCATTGCGTTGAATGCAGTTTCGGACAGCGGGGTGGTTGCCGCATTGTCCGCATAAACAAATCTTTTCATTTTATCTCAAGCCTTTCTCTCCAAAAAGGGGATACACAAATTACGGATTCACTACCAAACCGATAGGTTCTCCGGGGTACTTCTAATATACACCTGAAACGCGCATTTTAGCAAGCGAAAAACTGACGAAACGCGCGCAACGAATGCTGCCTTTTTGCATCATTTTGTGCATTTTGCGTAGTTTTAACCGTGACGGCGGGTATCCAGGCGCTTTTTCAGGCGCTGGAGCACCGCGTCATACCGCGCCGAACGCGCCGAAGGGTTGCCCCGCAGCATACTCTTGCGGATGCGTCCCAGCCCCGCTGCCTGTTCGTCGAAGCGGTTTTGCAGCTCGTCCAGCCGAGCCAGGATCTGCTCCTTCGCATCGGAAAGCTGCTCGCGTGCGCCGTCCATGCGCTCGGAGAACTGCTCCCGCGCGCCGTCCATCTTTTCCGACCATTCGCCGCGCGCTTCATCCACCCGATAAGACAGGCGGGTTAGTTGCACCAACGCAGTCTCAGACAGCTGCCGGCGCAGCTCGGCACTCTGCTCGCGCAGCTTGTCGAGTTCTTCGAGCATCCGGGCCAGATCGAGCGCCGTGCGCACAGAAACCACAACGTCGCCTGCAAACCCGGCCGACAGCAGCACATCCACCACGACCAGCAGCCAGAACGGCAAAACCACCACGATGGTTTCGACCGGTGGATGGATCACCCGCGCAAGGATCAGCCCGAGGAACCCCCAGCACAGCGAGGATTGCAGGCAGATCCGGCCCTGGAACTGGAACCGGTGGGTGGAGTAATCCCAGTATTTCACCTTGAACAATTTTTCCATCAAAACGCCGACGATATACTCAAACACCGTCGCCGCGAACATGCTGGCGAAAAACAGTTCCACCGGCCGGTCGTACAGCGGCAGCGAAACATGCAGCAAGATCGTTGCCCCGAAGCCGTAGATCGGCAGCATCGGTCCACGCAGGAAGCCGCGGTTGACAAACCGCCGCTGCTGCACGGAAACCACCGTGGACTCAAAGCACCAGCCCAAAAAGCAATACAGATAAAAAATCAACAGCCACTGCCAGGCTGAATAATCATAAAACAAAAGGGCAATCCCTCTTTCCCAGTGATGCAAGATTTTCCTTAATGTCTGTTTTATTATTCTATCTAATTTTTTGACTTTTTGCAAGGGCACAGGTATAATAGAGTTAACTCATTTCATAAGAAGGGCAGGATGACGCCGCTATGCTGAATTTTACCATCCACACAACCACCGAGGTCGTTTTTGGCCGCGGAATCGAAGAGCAGATCGGCCCCAAACTCAAGGAAATCGGCGCACACCGTGTGCTGGTGCATTTCGGTGGGTCGAGTGCGCGTTCATCCGGCCTGCTCGACCGCGTGGAGCAGAGCCTGTTCCGCGCCGGCTTATCGTTCATTGAGCTGGGCGGTGTCGAGCCTAACCCCAAAGTGTCCATGGTGCGCAAGGGCATTGCGCTCTGCCAGCGCGAGGGGATCGA
>CALWEB010000033.1 GCA_944376955.1 uncultured Agathobaculum sp.
TGATCCGATCCCGATATCGATTGGTAATACGTCTGCCCTCCTGATCGAACAGATGCGAACCAACCTCACCGGTCAGCTGCTGCCCTTCTTCCAGCTGAGCGATATCTTTGATATCCACACCAACAAATGAGTAGCGTAAATCCACACTTTCGTATGCGCCGATACCCACTACCGCAATATTGCAGGACTGGATGACACGATACGTATCAATAAAGCTCGGTTCCTGTTGCAGTGATTTTTTCATTTCTGCACTGCTGACCACAATCGGAGCAAACAGCATAAATGGTTTTGCCCCCAAGCGACTGGAAATATTATGTACGATTTCATTTGCTGCGGTATTTTGCGGCTCACTGTTTCGGCTACCCAACATCTGCACCACCGTGATATCCTTTTTATGCACAGAAGGCATTTGTTCCGCCATTGCTGCCAACGTGTTGCCACGCGTCAACCCAATCACATCACCATCTCGTAGGATGGTAGTCAAGTATTGTGCCGCTGCCGCGCCCAAATCACGGAATACATCTTGTTCACCAGCAATGTCCACAACGCGGATATCGAGTAAACCAAATTTTTCTTTTAATCGGGTTTCCAATTCCAACAGCGTTGTGCTGGAATTGGCGTTGATCGTAATATGCACAATACCGCTTTCCAAACAATCGGCCAGAATTCGATTGACCCGCTGACGTGACATGTTCATCCGCTGGGCAATCTGTTCTTGTGTACATCCTTCTTTGTAATAGTAATGTGCAACACGGGTAAATTCCGCAATCTGCGCGTCCGTCAGTTTTTTCCCATTCATGCCGATCCCCCTCCCAACGCCTTTGTTATTTATATTTTATACAAAAAATATGGAAAATGCAACCATATTTGTTCGCGCATCAGGAAAAGCAACCAGCCGTTTTAGAGATCAAAGCAGTACGCTCACCCGGAATTTCCCCGGCGTTGCCGCTTCTGCAAAGGCGTCTTGGATTTGGTCCAATGAATATTTGTTCTTTTCAATCAGCGGTGCTACATTCACTACACCCTGATTGAGCATATCCGCTGCCGTGCAAAAGTCCGTCAAATCTGCTCCGAACGTTCCAATCAGTTCCAAGCGGCGATAATGAATCACATTCGAATCGATATCAATGGCCGGAGCGGGATAAGCTGCACCGAAAAATAAAATGCGGCCATCCAGATGCTTGACCAGATCGAGCGCCTGTTGGTTTACTTTCGTGGCGGCAACTGCCAAAACCGCTGCATCCGCGCCTTTTCCACCCGTCAGGCGCATAACTTCCTGCACCGGATCGCAAGTGCTGCCATCGATCACCTCAAAGCCCATTTCTCGGGCAACCCGCAGCTTGTGTTCCATTAGCTCAGAGACAATCACCCTGCATCCCAGCGCACGGGCCGCCTGTGCATTCAGCAGTCCCATCGTACCCGCACCGACAACAATCACTGTTTCCAGCGGTTTGACCCGCAGTTTCTCCAATCCTTTAACAACCGCCGCCAACGGCTCCATAAACGCCGCTTCACTGGGGGAAAGCGATGGATTCATTTTGATCAAGGCACGCGCTGGACGCACCGCATAATCCGCATAGGCAAACATCCCGCGGTAGCCGTCCGGGCTGATTTTTTTTGGCCCGATCTCATTGTTATCACATCCGCGCCCACGTTTGCAGCCATCACAAATACCGCAGGTGACATAAGCAAGTGCCACCCGGTCGCCCGGTTTCAGATCCAGCACCTTTTCACCAACCGCCACGACGGTACCCGCGCTTTCATGGCCGCTCGCCATCGGATAACCGCGGCCTTCCCGCTGTCCAAGCCATTGCTGATAATCCGTGGTGCAGATATTACATGCTTCCTGCTTGACCAGAACTTCATCCGGCCCCATTTCCGGTAACGGCCGCTCCCGCACTTCCGCGTGCCCTTTTTCCGTCAGCACGCCAAATCGCATTGTTTTGATTTCCATAGGTACCTCCTATACGCTTGCTTTCAGAATATTCAGGACGTCTTGTTGATCCAGCTGACGCATTCCACCGATTGGGCCGTCTTCGGTTACCAAAGCCGCGATTTCTTCCAACCGGTCACAGGATACACCCGCTTCCGTCAAGGTAAGCGGCACGCCCAAACCTCTCCAAAAATCGCGCAGTGCTTCAATACCAGCCACAGCCGTTTTTTCCGGATTTGCTTCATCATATGGGATATCCCATACCCGGACGGCAAATTGTGCAAACCGTTCAATATGTTCCCGGTATACGTATTCCATCCAGTGCGGCGTTAAAATAGACAGTGTCGCGCCATGCGCTAGGTTGGTAAAGCCGCCTAGGATATGCGAGATAAAGTGGCAGCTCCAATCCGGTACGCGGCCGCAGTCCAGCAGCCCGTTGTGCGCCAAATTCCCTGCAAACACGATTTCTGCGCGGGCGTCATAATCGGTCGGTTCCTGTAATGTGCGCGGCAGATTATGAATGATGGTTCGCAGCGTTGCTTCGCATAGCCGATCCGTCAGCTCTACATGCGGCTCGGCGGTAAAATACCGCTCCATCACATGACTCATCATGTCCACACCGCCGACAGCCATCGGGTACCGCGGCACAGTAAACGTCACTTCCGGATCCATGATCGCAAATACCGGCCTTGTGTGTCCATTGGAGCCGAGTAATTTAATGTGTCCATCCTCATTGGTGATGACCGACCCTGCACTGGACTCGCTCCCCGTGGCAGGAATGGTCAACACAACACCAACCGGTAACGTATCCTGAATGATGTGCTTTTTGGTGTAGTGATCCCAAACATCGCCGTCGTAGGTCGCGCCCAAGCCAATCGCCTTGGCCGAGTCAATCACACTGCCTCCACCCAATGCCAGAATGAAATCAATCTTCTCCCGCTTACAGATCTCAATTCCTTCCTGCACCTTGCTCAGCACCGGATTCGGCTGCACACCGGTCAGCTCCACAACTTCCAGCCCTTGCGCCTGCAAGGACTGGAGTACCGTTTGGTAAATTGCAGAGTTTCGGATAAAATCATCTCCATAATGGTGGAACAGCACCCGTTTCCCATAAGGGCGGATTTCCTCTCCCACGCAGGACGCCATACCACGTCCAAAAATGATTTTAGTCGCATTCTGAAACTTGAAATTCCTCATGTGATCTCTTACGCCTTTCCGTCCGAACCAAACAGCTGGATATAGTGTTCCAACTTGCGCCGGTACACTTCTGTGCCCACCATGGGAGCAACATTAAAGTTTTTCTTTTTGCCCGCGTACATTTCCAGTGCCGCTGCGATATCGGCATCGCTGCTGGACTCGCCACGCATGAAGCACGCCATGGCTTCCCCAGCGGGATCTGCCATATCCGTGAACAAATTGATTTTCTGAATGCCGCATTCAATGCACTTTTTCAGATTCTCATCCCCAGTACCCGAGCCGCCGTGCAGCACCAACGGCACAGATACCATTCCGGCAATATCGCGCAGCAACTCAAAGTCCAAACGCGGTGTACCCTTATAAACGCCGTGCGACGTGCCGACTGCCACTGCAAGTGCGTCTACACCGGTTTCTTCCACAAAACGCTTTGCCTCTTCGCGATGCGTCAAACCGCTGTCACGCGTGGTCTCATATTCTGTGCCGGTTCCAACATGGCCGAGTTCCGCCTCTACGGCAACCCCCATCGCATGTGCGATTTTGACCACTTCCCGCACCTCGCGCACATTTTCCTCATAGACCAGCTTGGACCGGTCGATCATAACCGAACTGTATCCACAGCGAAGCGCACACATGATCTCCTCAAACGGTCCTCCATGATCCAAATGCAGAGCCACAACCGCTTCCGGATGCTTTTTTGCATAAAATTTCACCACTTCGGCCGTTTCTTCCATATTGGTCGTCCCAAGGCAGGAGATGATCAGCGGTGCCTTCAAATGCAGTGCCGCCTGAAAGCATCCCTGCACGGAAGGGCTATTGTAAGCATCGGGCGCCGCAACGCCATACCGGCCTTTTTTCGCCTCATTTAAAATTTGATCAATTCCTATCAGCATATGTAAACCTTACCCTTTCGCCGCATCGATAAATCTCTTGGCACGTTCCGGATCCACTTCATTCCACAGGATTCCATCCTTCTTGACGAATGTGCCTACCACCATGCCATCCGAGATCCGCAGCGCCTCCTTGATATTATCCGGTGTCACCCCGCTTGCAATCATGATGGGCCTATCTTGGAAACGCGTTTTGATCTGCTCCACCTCGGCAAAATCTGGTGCCAACCCCGCATGTTGTCCTGGTACTAAAACGCCCGCCGGATCCAGCACGCTGAATGCTGTATCCGCCATATCGGACTGACTGCGCGTATCCAGTGAAGTACCGCCGTGCGCATCGCAATAACAATAAATATTGACATTTTCCGCACCAATATTCCGGCGGAACCGCATGATATCGCCCGGATGGTACTGTGTCAACCCGCACATATCCGCATATACTCCACTGATATAGGCACGGATAAACTGTGCGTCAATCGCTTTGGCAATAGCAATCGCCGCATATGGATCCACCAAGACGCCGCAGCCATACGGGATCTCTACATCATCCAGCGCCTGTGAAACGATACGAGTATAGGACGCAATGATCTCCGGTCCAACTTTGGATAAATAAGGCCGATCCCCTTCATTGGCAAACACAATGGCGTCAAACCCAGCATCCTGCAACGCGTGAATTTCGCGCTTCGCCCGGGCGACCTGATCCCGGAAAGTCGCTGTGCTATCGTAATGGGGTGTGCCTGGCAACGCAGCCAGATGCACGCAGCCGATAATCGGCTTGTCCGTTTTAAATATCTTTTTGTGATTTTCCATCCAATCCATACAATACCGTCTCCTTATCACACATTTTATTCAAAATCACCCAAGGAAATTGACAAACGTTAGCACAAATCCAATGACAAACAATGTCAGCAGGACAAAGACAGAGGACTTCTGCTTTTTCTTCAGCAAATAAATGACCAGCGCCAACACTGCCAGCGGCATCATGCAAGGCAAAATGCTATTGAGTACATCCTGCAAGACCACTTCCGAACCGCCAAAGGTGCCGGCAACAATCGTATTTACCTTGATATTTCCCGCTGCAAGCGCGCCAATGACGATCATGCTGACAATTTTGAGTGCATCGGTCACATTTTTGGTGGTATCGGACGCCAGCAGCTTCATGACCGCACCACGCCCCATCCGGTATCCTGAAAAGAACGAAAAGTAGCTGACAATCAGGGCATACGCCGTGAACCCAACGATATACAGAACCGGGCCGATCACATTTCCCTCTGTTGCAAGATTGATGGAAATACCCAGCAGAATAACCTTGACAATAGACTGCGTTACCGAGTCGCCAATACCAGCCAGCGGACCCATCAACGCATTTTTCATGCTGTCAATCATATCCGGCGCCACGTCATGTCCCATCGCACGTTCTTCTTCCAACGCACAGGTGGCACCTAAGATCATAGCACCCCAGTTATTTTCCGTGTTATAAAACCGCATATGCCGGCTGAGGGTCTCCGCCCGGTCTTTTGTGCTGGAAAACAACTTTTCAACCACAGCGCTGATCGCCTGACAAAAGCCAAGCCCCATCAGCCGTTCGTAGTTATAGCACCGCTGTGCCCAGCAGATCCATCTCCACCAGGTTTTGAGCAGATCCTTCCGGTTGAGCAATCTTTTTTCCTGTTCTGTCGAAACCGCTTTGTTTTCCGTATTCACGTTAACCCTCCTTTTTCCTTGCAAGCATGTAAAGAACTGCGATACAGGCGCCGAGAATGGCAACAAACATAATATTCACATTGAGATACGCAACCAGGAAGAAACCGATCACTGCGTAAGGCAGGAACTTCTTATCCCATACATAGGTCAGCAGCAAACCGATGCCAAGCGCCGGAATCAATCCACCGGTAACCCCCAGCGCAGTAATGATTTTTGCAGGAATCACTGCCATCAGCTTTTCAATGGCCTGCGAACCCAGATACATTGCCAAGAAGCTGGGAATAAAATAGCAGAGGAACGGCACCACCTGAGAACCGTACTGGTTCATCATGCGGACCATCTTTGCGTTGCCCGCAGCCGCATATTGATCCGCTTTATGCACCACGATAGAATTGAGTGTCATATACGCATTGCGGCAAAGCAACCCAAGCGATCCAAGTGCCACTGCTACCGTCAGGCCGGCTTCCGCCGCCAATCCAGCAGACATTGTCAATGCAGTTCCCAAATAGCCTGCGATTGCCAGCTCGCTGGGTAATGTGCCGCCAACTGCAATGGCGCCCAGATAAGCCAGCTGAATCGTTGCACCAACCTGTAAGCCGTACGTGATATCACCGAATAAAATGCCACACACCAAACCGCCAACCAATGGACCGCCCAGATAAAATGACCACCGTAAAAACATGGGCATTGCCGTTGCCACATACCAGGTAATCAAGGCAACAATTACCGCCAATAGGACTTGATTCATACGTATTTCATCTCCAGTCTATCTTTTGAATTCACTTTTCGCATCGTCTGGAAGCAGCTGCATGTTCACCTTCCAGCCCAAGCGCTGCAAATCAGCCAGTTTCTCTTTTTCTTCTTCACTCAGATAGGCATATTTGGTATATTTTTTTCGCTGCGGCGTTGTTGCCACATTGCCGACGATCAATTCTCCAACTGCAACGCCTTCATGCAGCGCTTCCCATGCTTCCATCGGACCCTTGAACAAAATGATGGCGTGTTTCCCATCTTCGTGCTGCATCATTTCTCTGAATTGCTGAACCTCTGCAACCTCCACTTTAATATTGCTCGGCGCCGCCAACTGGTAGACCTGCTGCATGAACGCATCATGCGCTGCCACTTCATCGACAATCACTACGGTGTTGGCTCCTGTCTTCGCCTGCCAAGCCACCATCACCTGCCCATGGATCAATCGCTCATCAATCCGATACAATACTGCTTCCATGTTTTCCCTCCATTCTGCAACTGTAATCCTGCATACATTCTTTGCTTTATCGTTCTCCTGCAAGTTCTGCCATTAAATCTCGAATTCCTTCCGTACCAACCTCCATTGCAATTTTCTTTAACTCCTGACAGGGCATCTCTCGGATCAGCGGCACAATCTCCAGCAACATGGGAAGGTTCACACCTGTAATCACTTCCATGTTCTTCCCTTGTTCCTTTGCTTGACCAATCAGCGATGCCGCAATATTGAACGGCGTTCCGCCAAACAGATCCGCAAGAATCAGGAAATCCTTTTCCGCATCTTCCAATACCAATTTACGAAGTGACATGCGAAATCCTTCAATGTCCACCCCCAGTCCAAGCGCTTCCAGCCCTTCACGGTCTGCAATAAATAAGCCCGTCGATTCATACAAACATTTCGCAAGCTCCCCATGCGTCAAGATGATGACCTTTCCCATATTTCCTCCAATCATGACATTTGTCATAGTGCATTACTTATGTTGCAATATGAGTGTACAACCATTAAAAACGCTAGTCAACACATTCCAACAAATTATTTATTTTTCTCTGTTTTATCAAAAAAACTCACTATTTTTTGTGTGAAATAACAAGATAATTGGATTTTTTTGTATGAAAAAAAAGGCGTTGTCGCATATGACAACGCCCCTATTATTCCTATTCTTTAAAAATCAATCACAGCCATGACTTCGGAAACCTCCGGCTTCGTCGAAATCAGCCCCTCATCATACATCCAATCGATGTTTTCCTGCCAGCAGGTTTCGCTCTGGCTGAGGAACGGCGCGTCCGCTGTCTCCATCAGCGGCAACAACGTCTGGCAGGACTGCTTTTCCACGTCCGGATCAAGCGGGAAGTTCGATTCGTCCTGATTATCCAGCAGCACCTGCAGGACCGTGTCCGTATCATTCTTGAAATCCTCAAAGCCCTTCTGGCAGGCACGCAGGAAACCCGCAAGTACGTCCGACTCCTTTTTGATCATCTCATCGTTCGCCAGGAAAATGCCTTCATAGTACTGCGGCACACCGTAGTCATCCGGGAAGAAGTAGTTGACCTCAAAGCCTTCCTTCTCCATCTGCGGCACTTCGTGGTTGACCAGACAGCCAATCGTCGCATCGACGTTGCCCGTCACCATCGAACTCATCAGGTCAAAGCCAACATCGACCATCTCTACGCTCGACGGGTCCTGGCCGCTCTCTTTCATAATGCTGTGGATGAGCGCTTCGGACAGTTCGGTACCCGCATAGCCAACCGTTTTACCAACCAGATCGGCCGGCTCGGTGATATCTTTTTCTTTGAGCGATAGAACAATATTAAGTGGTGCCTGCACCACGGCAGCAATCGACTTGACCGGCACATCCTGTTCCACACGCGCCTGAATGACGTCCTGCTGATAATACAGGCCGATGTCTGCCTTGCCAGCAGCAACCATGCTCATTGCATCATTGACGCCTGCGGGCGGCTGGATGTTAACCGTCAAGCCCTCCTCGGCAAAATAGCCAGCTTGCTCCGCCTGATACAGAAACGCGTGCAGCGCATTCGGATACCAGTCGAGTACGACGGTCAGCTCACGCAGTTCGCCCTTTGCATCTCCTGTGTTTTCCGCGTTATTTCCGGCCGTCTGGTTGCCAGCGCAACCGCTCAGCAGCAGCGCACCTGCCGCCAGTGCGGCAAAAATCCTCTTTTTCATCTATATTCCGTTCCTTTCTGTTCTATTTTATAAACTGCCGCGCCAAGTGACGACTTTTTTCTCGATCCACGACACAATGGCAACCGCCACCATCGCTACCACGCTGAGCAGTACAATCGGCGCAAATACACCCGCGCCGTCCAGCTGGGTCATCATGCGTCGGCTGAAATAACCCAGTCCTGCCTGTGCGCCCAACCATTCCCCGATCGCCGCGCCGATGATGGACAGCGGAATCGCCATTTTAATGGCAGAGAAAAAATACGGCAGCGCAGCGGGCAGCTTGAGTTTGAGAAAGATCGCGCGTTTGCCTGCACCAAAGGTTTTGAGCATGTCGATCATATCTGTGCTGGCCGAGCGGAAACCATCAAACACGGTAATCGCAATCGGGAAAAACGTGATCAGCACGGTGACCAGCACCTTGCTCCAGATGGTGTAGCCGAACCACAGCACGAACAATGGCGCCAATGCAGTCGTCGGGATGGTCTGCGAAGCCACAATCAGCGGATAAAGCATCTTTTCTGCAACCGGGCTGGCATCCATCCACACCGCGAGCAACAGCCCCAGCACGATCGAAATGGCAAGGCCGATGCCGGTGCACAGCAGCGTCGCGGGCAGGTGCGCGGTTAGCAACGGGCCGCGCAGTTCCCACATGCGCACCAAAATCTGCGTTGGGGACGGCAGGATATAAGCCGCATCCATGCCCATTGCGCCTGCTTGCCAGAGGACCAGCAGCACAAACAGGAACAGCAGCGCGGGCAGATTGACGTTTTTCCTCATGCCGACACCTCCCGCCGCAGCAAGTCGATCAGCTGTTCGCGCAGCGCAAGCATCTTCGGGTCGGTCAGACACGCACGCGTGCGCGGATAAGCCGCAGGCACTTCAAATGACACCAGACGGCGGATTGGCGTTTCTTCCACCACCAGCACACGACTGGACAGAAAAATAGCCTCTTCCACGTCATGCGTGATAAACAGTACGGTCTTATGGTCACTCTCCCACTGGTCGAGCAGCCACTCCTGCATATTGATGCGTGTGAGAAAATCCAGCGCAGAAAATGGCTCGTCCAGCAGCAGCAGGTCTGAACCAGTCAGCAGCGTGCGCGCAAAAGCTGCGCGCTGCCGCATACCGCCGGAAAGCTCATCCGGCCGCTTATCACCCCAGCCGGACAATCCAACGTGCGCGAGCGTCTCGTCTGCGCGCTGCACCATCTCCGCACGGCTGACACCGCCGCAGATCTCCATGGGCAGGCATAGGTTGTCCCGCACCGAACGCCACGGAAACAGCAAGTCGCGCTGTGGCATATAGCCACAATAGCCGCGCCGTCCGTCGATCTTTTCCCCTCCGACCAGAATCTCACCCGACTTCTTTGGCAACAGCTGGTTGGTCAGTCGAAAAATGGTCGACTTGCCGCAGCCAGACGGGCCGATGACCGATACGAACTCCCCCGGTGCAATATGAAACGACAGGCCGTCGATGATGTTGAAATCCTCGCTGTCATATTGGAATACGACGTTTTGAAACTCGAGCATTGCCTTATATCGCCTCGTTCCACGCCATATCCCAAAACATCGCTTCATAACGCGAGCAATCAACGAAAATATCCGTCAGGCGCTGGAGCTGCGCTTCGGTGTAGTCCGCACTCAAGCGCTCCATCAGCGCGATCAGGCGCTGGTTTTCGAAAGCATAGTCCGCGCCGGCATAGCCGCGCACCCACTCGCCGTAAAAATCATGCTTTTCGGCGTCCGGATAGTTTTGAACGATCCACTTTGCGATGTATTCATAGCTGATTGCGCAGGACAGCACAGCCGCCATGATCTCGGCCGGACCTTCCTCCGCCGCAACCGCACGCATATAGGCGGTATAAGACTGGTTGCTCAACGAGGGCTTGACGGATTCCGCCTGCGCCTCGGTGATGCCAAGCCGCGCCATATAGCCGCGATGGATCTCCATTTCGCCGTTTAGAATGCTGGCCACATAGGACGCGAACAGGCGCATAACCTCGGGCTCGCGGGACTTAACCACACCCTGCGCGAATACCTTAGCGTAATCGAACAGGTAAAGGTAATCCTGCAACAGATAGAAACGGAATTTGTTTACAGCAAGGCTGCCGTCTGCAATGCCCCGGACAAAGGGATGGGTCAGATAACCCTTCCAGATCTCCCGGGACGCGTCAAGCAGTCTCTCGGTTGTTTGGTTGTTTTTCAAGGTGGTACCCCCAATGAATGACTTGGACTGACGGCAGTTTGCCGGCAGCACTTGTTGTGATTTGTACTTAAATCAGTTGAATTTGATGTACGTTTGCCAGATCATCGGCAGTCAGTACGCTGACCGCGTCGATCAGGCGTGTGCGAAAGGAAGCGGTGCCCTCCATCTCTTTACGCACACGTACCTGCGCTTGTTCTCCGCAATGATTCATCACCTCCGCCGCCGCAACAGCGGCCTCAAATAATGTATTTGGATTCGCGCCGCAGTAAAGTGCAGTCAGCGACGTGAGCATACAGCCGGCACCGGTAATCCGGCCCATCAGCTCACTGCCGCCCCGTAGCACTGCGGTACGTTGTCCATCGGTTATCAGGTCGATCACACCCGTCAGCATGACGACCGCGCCGGTCTGACGGCTGAACTGACGCAGCCACGCCGCAGATTCGGCAAGGTTTTGCTCGGTCACCCGGTCGAGCGCGTCCACTTCCACCCCTGCGGCGTTCTCCTGTCCCGCCGCGAGCGCACGAATCTCGGACGCGTTGCCGCGAATGACCGACACCAGCCCCTCGGCCAGCAACCGACCGCACATTTCGCTGCGCAGGCGGCTTGCCCCGGCGGCTACCGGATCGAGCACGACCGGATGCCCCAGCCGTTTGGATGCACGCGCCGCCAGCAGCATGGCCTCCTGCGCACGCAATGCACCCATGTTAAGGGCAAGCGCATCCGCGTGCATGGTGATCTCCTCGACCTCGCGCTCATCCTGCGCCATGATAGCCGTGCCACCCGCCGCCAGGATAATATTCGCACAATCGTTGATAGTCACGGTATTGGTGATCGAATGCACCATCGGTCGAACCGATTGCGTGCGTGATATAATCTGTTTCAGGTGTTCTGTCACCGCAGTGCCCCCTCAAGCTGGCCAAAGACCTGCGTGCGCTTGAGCGCAGCCAGCACAAAGACCGAAATCGCGGCGCCAACCGCGGTCGAAACCAAAAAGGACGGCACAAAGGTGAACAGTGCTGCGGCCGAATTGTTCATCAGCACTGCTGCAATCGGATAGGACGCGATACCGCCCAGAATGCCCGTTCCGAACACCTCTCCGACATAGGCCACCGGCAGCTTAGGCCACAGCTTATAAAGCAGGCCGCATAGCAACGCACCGATCATCGAGCCGGGAAACGCGAGCAGGCTGCCCAGTCCCAGCAAATTGCGCAGCAGCGAAGCGGCAAACGCCATGCCGACCGCATACCACGGGCCGAGTAGCACCGCGCCCAACACATTGACCATATGCTGCACGGGCGAGCACTTCGCGCCTAGCACCGGGATGGAAAACAGACTGCCGACTACGGCCACTGCCACCAAAAGCCCCGCAATCGTCAGTTTACGAATGGATTTTGCCTTCATAGATGTTCACTCCTCCGGGAAAATACGGCAAAAATGATTGAGCGGTCCACAGCCGTTGCCAAAACCGGGCGCATGGCGAATCGCATCGGTTACATAAGATTTGGCGCGTTCCACCGCTTCCGGGATGGAATATCCCAACGCTAAGTTTGACGCGATGGCAGACGATAGCGTGCAGCCCGTCCCATGTGTGTTGGTGGTGTCCAGCTGCGCGATCTCATAACGATGGAAGTTCTTTCCGTCATACAGCACATCTACCGCACCTTCCATATTCTTGCCGCCCTTGACCAGCACGTTGCGGCAGCCCTTGGCATGGATGCGGCGCGCCGCCTCCTCCATATCCGAGGGCGCTTTGATCTGCATATCCGCGATGTACTGCGCCTCGGGGATATTGGGCGTCAAGATATCCGCAAACGGCAGCACATATTCGATCAGCGTGCCGACCGACGCCGGGTCCATGAGCGCGTCGCCATTTTTGGCAAACATCACCGGGTCGATAACCACATGCTGCGGCTTGTACTGCGCGAGCTTTCCTGCAACCGCTTTCATGCACGCCGGCGACGACAGCATCCCTATTTTGACCGCATCCGGCACAATGTCCTCAAACACCGCATCAATCTGCTCCTCGATCATCTTGGGGCTGATATCCTGAATGTCGATCACGCGCGCGGTGTTTTCTGCCACCACCGACACAATCACGCTCATCCCGAATACGCCGTGCGCTGCCATCGTTTTCAAATCCGCCTGTATCCCTGCGCCGCCCGAGCAGTCCGAGCCGGCAATGGTGAGTACTTTTTTCATTCCGCATTTCCTCCTGTCATTTTTGCACGAAGAAAAGGACATCCCGATCAGGATGTCCTTTCGCGTCCGAAAATGCCCGCACCTATGTACGGTTCCAGCTTGTTCCAGCATCCCTACGTTGGCATTATCCAAATCAGGTAAGGTCGAGGTCGAAACCTCCTCTCAGCCTCCAATGGAAGCTCCCTTGCTAATATATTAAATTAGCACTTGTTGGAACGTTTGTCAAGAGCGCTGTCCGCACGCAGCAGCATACGCAGCATCGTCTACCGCTTCCAGCCATTCATTGCTGCCGTTTTCACCCGGCACCTCAACTGCCAGATGCGAGAACCAGCTGTCCGGCGCAGCGCCGTGCCAATGCTTGACGCCCACCGGAATATTGACTGTATCGCCCGGATGCAGTTCCACCGCAGGCTTGCCCCATTCCTGATAATAGCCCTTGCCAGCCACACAGACAAGGATCTGCCCACCGCCTTGATCCGCATGATGGATGTGCCAGTTATTCCGGCAGCCCGGCTCAAAGGTCACGTTGAAAATGCCGACCTGCTCAGTCGATACCGGCGCCAGATAGCTCTGCCCAACAAAATACTGTGCATAGGCATCATTCGGCTGACCAATCGGGAACACCATTTCGTTTTGGTGCGCGGTCTTGCCGTCTGCGTCCTGCGCTTCTTCCGTCCAGACCTCTTTTGCCATGCGGAATGCCGCCCACGCCTTTGGCCAACCCGCGTAAAACGCCGCGTGCGTCAAAATCTCCGCGATTTCAGTGCGGGTAATCCCGTTCTGTTTGGCTGTGGTCAAGTGATACTGAAACGAGGAATCCACCAGCCCCTGCGCCATCAGGCAAACTACCGTCACCAACGAGCGGTCGCGCAGGGAAAGCTTTTCTTCCCGGCTCCACACCTGTCCGAATAATACATCGTCATTGAGTTCTGCAAATTTGGGGGCAAAGGTTCCCAATGCCTCCCGTCCTGCTGTCTGTTTGACTGCCATAGCTTTATGCTTCCTTTCCTGTCAAATTCTGCTGCCCATCTCAAACGCTGTTTGCAGCGCCGGATGGCCTTCGATTTCGCCTACATCTGTCACACCGCCGGCAAACACACTGCCCGCCAGACGTGCTTTTTCAAAGCAACTGATCCAACCCTGCAAGCCATGTACCGCGCCCTCCGGCGTTTCGGGATCGTCCTCGGCCGCTGCGGTCAGAAGGTAAATATCCCGGAAAGCGTAATCTGAGGGAAACAGCGGGTTGGCTCAATCCAGCATGGTTTTCATCTGGCCGCTCATCCCGTAATAAAAATGGGGGTGGCAAATACCAGCACATCCGCCGCGCCCATCTGCTGCGCGATCGTATCTGCGTCATCATGAATCACACAGCGCATTGTTTGCTGGCAGGCCAGACATCCTCTGCAAAACGATATATTTTTTTCACATAGCCAGACTATCTTCACCTGATGTCCTGCCTGCACTGCGCCTTCGGCAAATGCCGCAACAAGTCGGTTGGAATTTCCGTTCCGCCGCGGACTGGATGCCACAATCAAAACTCTTTTGCCCATTTTCCATCCCCCCATCCCTTGCCTGCTTTTCCTGTGCGCCACGACTTTTTGTCGCATTCTTCCATCTAGTAGGTAGAATGGCGCTGCCTTTCAGACCAGGTTTTCCTTCCCTTTTATTATAAAAAGAAAACAATCGAATAGCAAATACTTATCTTTTTCTATATGTTATGCTTGACAAGCATGTATATTGCCAGTACACTGTTGGCATCTACCCATCTACCCTTTCACAGAAAGCGAGGCAGGCCATGGAACTTCGTGTTTTGGAATATTTTTTAGCTGTGACGCAAGAGCAGAGTATTTCAGCCGCAGCCGAGTACTTGAACCTGACACAGCCCACTATCTCGCGCCAGCTAAAAGATCTGGAGGAGGAACTGGGCAAGCAGCTGCTGGTGCGCGGCAAACGAAACCATAAAATCGGGCTGACGGAAGAGGGTCGCCTGTTCCGCAAGCGTGCGCAGGAAATCGTTGAACTGGTGCAGAAAACAGAAAACGAAATCCGACAATCCGGCCATGGCATCGCCGGCGATATTTTTATCGGTGCCGGTGAAACCGATGCTTTGCGCGTTATTGCGCGCGTGGCCCACCGCATCCAAATCGAGTATCCGGACGTACATATCCACATCGTCAGCGGCGATGGGCAGGATCTGATGGATCGTCTCGACAAAGGTCTTTTCGACTTCGGCCTGCTGCTTGGCACCAACGATTCCTCCAAATATGAACAGCTGCCACTTCCGATGCGGGATCATTGGGGTGTTCTGATGCGGAAAGACGCGCCCCTTGCCGCGAAAGAGCGTATCACGCCGCAAGATCTCTGGGAACAACCGCTGATTCTATCCCGGCAAATGATTCATTTCTCCAATTTCCTGCAATGGATGCAAAAACCCTTGTCCGAGCTGCAAATCAGTGCCACCTATAATCTGGCATACAACGCCTCCCTGATGGCAGATGAAAAAATGGGCTATGTGCTGACATTGGACAAACTGATCAACACCAGTGGCGACAGCAACCTCTGTTTCCGTCCGCTGGAGCCCGATATCACCTTAGGTATGTCGCTGGTATGGAAGCGCTATGCCGTCTTATCCAAGTCTGCGGAATATTTTCTCTCACAGCTCCGGGCAGAGATCGCATCATCCTGACCACGACAAATCTATCCATATGACAAAGGCCGTCTCCCGTGGGAGACGGCCTTTGCACAATTTTGTTAATCGGTGATGGTGATGCTTTCGATCACCGGCTGGTTTTCCGGCAGCACCGTTCCATTTCCATCCTCTACCGGTGTGTTTTCACAAATCGAATCGACGATATCCATGCCGTCGGTCACATGGCCGAAACAAGCATACTGCCCATCCAGATAGGTGCTGTCCTGATGGACAATGAAGAACTGCGAGGATGCGCTGTCCATATCCTGCGCACGCGCCATCGAGATTGCTCCGCGCGTATGCGACAAATCGTTTTGCACGCCGTTTTCCGAAAATTCACCCTTGATCGTCTGGTCGGAACCGCCGGTGCCGTCACCGTTCGGGTCGCCGCCCTGCATCATAAAACCGTTGATGATGCGATGGAAGGTCAAACCGTCATAAAAGCCGCTTTCTGCCAGATCCATAAAGTTCTGTACCGTGATCGGTGCAGCATCACCATCCAGCTCCACTGTAATCGTGCCCATATCCTGTATCTTGATCTCTGCATGATGCGTGCCAATACCGGCCGTTTGGGTCTGCATTTCACTTTGTGTCATATTGGACGAATCATTTTGTGTATCCGCAGCAGTATTCTGTCCCCCTGCACCACAGCCACTCAACAGCAGCGCTGCAAGAATACCACAAATCCCCCAAAAACGTTTCCTTCTGCTCATTGTATTGCTCCTTTGTATTGGTCCATGTGTTTATGCTTGCCTATTTTCCCTCCGATTTGCCGTGCGCGGCGGATCGCCGTACCGCGTTATCCTGAAACCGGAAAAAGTTCGGATGATGGCGCGACTGCGTATACTCAAACATCACACCATCACTATTATAGGTCTGGCTGCTCACAACCGCAAGGCAGTTGCAATCTCCCATATCCAGATATTGCAGATCAAGCGGTGTTGCTTTTTCTACCGTTACCACACGCTTGCTGTTAATGATCGAGATATGCAATTCGTTTTCCAGATAGCGGTAGATAGAACCTTCCGCGATCTCCCGCGTCAGCCCCTGCGCCACATCCTGCCGGAAATAGCTATGGTTGAAAATCAACGGACGCTCGTTTAAGTAATGCAGACGCTGGATATAAAACAACGGCGTATTCTCCGCAAAGCCGGTCTTCTCGGCCAGCTTTCGGTCGGCTGTGACGGAAGAAAACAACAACACCTTACTTGTGCCGCGCTGTTGGTTGCGTGCCGCGGACTCGCTGAAGGTCTCAATGGTGCCCAACGTGAACGTGGTCTGCTGGCTTGGCTGAAAGATATTACGCATCCCCTTGCCCTGCATGGTCTGTACATATCCTGCACGCACCAGCTCACCCACCGCGCGACGCAATGTATTGCGCGAGCATCCCAGTTCTGCGATCAGCGTATGTTCACTCGGCAGCAGTTCCTGCGGCGGATACTCGCCGGATTCAATTTTCTCCTTTAAAAACTGATACAGCTGTTCATATTTTGCCTTTGGCATGGGACACCTCTCCACCGCATAAACTGATTTATTTATTATAACACATCCTCTTATGCTTGTGAAACCATCTGTGTGAATTTCGCCGAACAACGCTTCTCCCCCATAGTCTGTCAGCTTTTTGCACGAATAAAATAACATTTTACCGTCGTTTCACCCATTTTATTTAGCAAAACCCCCAAAATAAATTTAATTATTTTGTTAAAGAATAGTCTTGTTTTCCGGCTTGTAAAGCAGTATCCTATCCTCAGTAAATAACTTGTTTGAACAAGTTTAGGACAAAGACTTGGGAGGAAGATTCATGGGAAAATACCAGCAAGACGTCCAAACACTGCTCGAGAAGATCGGCGGTAAGGCGAACATTCAAGCGGTTTCACACTGCATGACACGGATGCGTTTTGTGCTTGTCGATCCGAAAAAAGCAGATGAAAAGGAAATCGAAAAAATCCCCAGTGTCAAAGGAACATTTACACAAGCCGGGCAATACCAGGTCATCATCGGCAATGATGTGGCCAACTTCTATCAGGAATTCACCAAGTTTGCCGGTATCGAAGGCGTGAGCAAGGACGCGGTCAAGAGCGCCGCTAAAACCAATCAAAACCCCTTGCAACGCATCATGGGTGCGCTGGGCGAGATTTTTGCCCCGATTATTCCGGCTCTGATCTGCGGTGGTCTTGTGCTGGGCTTCCGCAACATCATCGGGGAGGTCGATCTGCTGAACGGCCGCACCCAGTCATTGGCCGATGTTTCCCGGTTCTGGGCTGGTATGTACAGCTTCCTGTGGCTGATCGGTGAAGCGATCTTCCACTTCCTGCCCGTCGGCATCACCTGGTCGATCACAAAGAAGATGGGCACGACCCAGATTCTCGGCATTGTGCTCGGCCTCACACTGATCTCCCCGCAGCTGTTAAACGGCTTCTCGGTCGCCACCACTCCGGCCAACGAAATCCCGGTTTGGGATTTTGGCTTTGCACAGGTGCAGATGATCGGCTATCAAGGACAGGTTGTCGCCGCGATTATGGCAGGCTTCGTGCTGGTTTACTTAGAGAAATTCTTCAAAAAAATCTGTCCTGAAGTTGTCAGTATGGTGGTGGTGCCGTTCTGCGCACTCGTCCCTGCTGTACTGATCGCGCACACGGTTGTTGGACCGATCGGCTGGAAGATCGGCGACTTTATTGCAAACATCGTCAACATGGGTCTGGCATCCAACTTCAAACTGATCTTTGCTGCGCTCTTTGGCCTGTTCTACGCGCCTATCGTCATGACCGGCCTGCACCACATGACCAATGCAATCGACTCCCAGCTGGTCAACACCTACGGCGGCACCAACCTCTGGCCGATGATCGCACTATCCAACATCGCACAGGGTTCGGCGGTGCTCGCCATGTCCTTCCTGCAAAAACGCAATGAACGCGCGCAGCAGGTCAACATTCCAGCATGTATCTCCTGCTATCTGGGTGTTACCGAACCGGCGCTGTTCGGTGTCAACCTGAAATACGGCTTCCCGCTCGTCTGCGGCATGATCGGTTCGGCCTGCGGCGCTGTCATTTCGATCGGCACAGGCGTAACCGCCATCAGCATCGGTGTCGGCGGTCTGCCGGGCATCCTGTCCATCTTCCCGGAATACTGGCTCAACTTCCTGCTGGCGATGGCTGCCGCAATCATCGTGCCGTTTGTACTGACCTATATTGTCGGCAGCCGCAAGCTGTCTAAGGAGGATCGTGTGCTTGAGCGTTCCCCCGCTGTTGCTGAAACTGCCGCACCGGCGGCTGTGGAAGCACCGGCAGCGTCTTCCCCGATTGCACTCAAGGCAATTTGTGACGGCCGCACCCTGCCGCTGTCCGAGGTTCCGGATGATGTCTTCTCCAAGGGTATCATGGGCGAAGGCATGGCCTTTGAGCCTTCCGGTGACACGATCTATGCCCCGGCAGACGCCAAAGTATCGGTCGTCATGGAGGACAGCCGCCACGCCTGTGGTTTGGCGCTTGCAGACGGCACCGAACTGCTCATCCACATCGGCGTAGATACGGTCGATATGAAGGGCGATGGCTTTACCCTGTTTGTTCACGAAGGCGATATGGTCAAGGCGGGCGAAAAACTCATCGCCTTCTCCCCCGAGAAGATCGCAGCCGCAGGCCATCCCAAAACCACGGTATTCATTGTCACCGAACCCGCCGGTCACACCCATATGACATTCCACACAGGCATGGACGCCAAGCATGGCGAAACCATTGCGGCTGAGCTTGCATAAGACAGGAGGACAACCCTGATGTTTGATTTTCGCAAAAGCGTAGTTTACCAGTGCTATTTCAAGTCTTTTTTCGATTCGGACGGCGACGGTGTGGGCGATCTCGGCGGCGTAACCGCCAAGCTTGACTACCTCCAGACACTGGGTGTGGACTATATCTGGCTCAACCCGTTCTTTCCCTCCCCGCAGCGTGACAACGGTTACGACGTAGCCGACTATTGCGCGGTCGATCCTCGTTTCGGCACGATGGAAGATTTTGAAACGCTCTCCCGTGAGGCGGCAAAACGCGGCATCCGCCTGATGCTCGACATGGTGTTCAACCACACCTCGACCGAGCACGAATGGTTCCGTAAGGCGATGGCGGGCGACAAGGAATACGAGGACTTCTACATCTGGCGCGAAGGCGGCGCGGACGGCACACCTCCCAACAACTGGGAAAGCAAGTTTGGCGGCAGCGCATGGCAGTATGTGCCCGAAAAAGGCAAGTGGTATCTGCACCTGTTCGACCCGACGCAGGCAGACCTCAACTGGGAAAACCCCCGTGTACGCAAAGAGCTGCAAAACGTTATCCGCTTCTGGATGGACAAAGGCGTAAAAGGCTTCCGCTTCGATGTCGTTAACCTCATCAGCAAAGGCTCGTATGAATCCGACGATCAGGGCGATGGCCGCCGGTTTTACACGGATGGCCCGCGGGTACACGAATTTCTGCACGAACTGAGTGCCGCGACCTTTGGCACCGATGCAGAGATCATCACGGTTGGTGAAATGTCCAGCACAAGCATGGAAAACTGCTATCGCTACGCGGGTGCAGACACCGGTGAACTCAGCATGGTGTTCTCATTCCACCATCTCAAAGTGGACTTTGTCGGCAATGAAAAATGGGTGCTGGTGCCGTTCGACTTCTTAAAGCTCAAAAACATCCTGTTCTCATGGCAGACCGGCATGAGTGCGCACAACGCTTGGAACGCGGTATTCTGGTGCAACCATGATCAGCCGCGCGTTGTCTCCCGCTTTGGTGATGAGGGCGAATACTGGGCGCCGTCCGCCAAGATGCTGGGCACGGTTGTACACTGTCTGCGCGGCACGCCTTACGTCTATCAGGGCGAGGAAATCGGCATGACCAATGCAGGCTTTACCACGCTTGAACAGTACCGCGACGTGGAAAGCATCAACCACTATCACATTCTGCGTGCGCGCGGCCTGCATGAGGACAGCGTGTACGACATCCTGCGCGTCCATTCGCGCGATAATGCGCGCACCCCCATGCAGTGGGATGCCAGTGCGCACGGCGGCTTTACGACGGCAGAACCGTGGCTGAGCGTCAATCCCAATCACACGCACATTAACGCTGCAGCGCAGGTGAATGACCCGGACTCGGTCTTCTCCCACTATCGCAAGCTGATTGCACTGCGCAAGCAGTACAACGTGATCTCCTATGGCGACTTTGCCCCGCTGGACGAGAAGCACCCCTCTGTGCTGGCCTATACCCGCCGCTTGAACGGTGAGCAGCTCATTGTCATCAATAATTTCTACCGTACAGAAGTGGACTGGACCTGCCCAGTAGAGCTTGATGGATTCACCTGCTTGTTGTCCAACTACCCGGACGCAACTGTGCAGACCAAGCTGCATCTGCGTCCATACGAATCGCTGGTGCTGTACCGCTCGGCAAAATAACCGCTTGCTTTTCCCTTTGAAAACGGCCCTGTCTCTTTCCATTGAGACAGGGCCTTGCTCTATGTGCTTTTCCTCATGCTCTATACACCGGAAAACGAAAAACGATAAATTTTTCCTTTTTATGTGCATGTGCTATTGCATCCATTGTGATAATATTGTAACCTTATATTGTATGCGACAAAGCCATAGCTTTTGCTGCTTGGGATTTTGATATTCCTGAAGCGGCCTAATTTAATCATGTGGGGTGTAACATGGTTTTCAGCAGTTTAATTTTTCTATTCTTCTTTTTGCCTGCAGTCCTGTTTTTCTACTATATTGTACCGCAGAAATGGCTGGCCGCCCGCAATGGCGTGCTGCTGATTTTCAGCCTGTTTTTCTATTTTTATGGCGAACCGCGACTGATCCTTTTGCTGTTCGCTTCCATATTGATCAATTATTTTTTCGGCCTGCTCATGCGCAGCCCGTACAAAAAAATCTGGCTGACCCTCTGCATCATTTTGAATGTATTGATGCTCGGCGTGTATAAATACCTCAATTTCTTCATTACAACCGCAAACAACCTGTTTGGTGTCAGTGTCCCTCTGCTCAACATCGTCATGCCGATCGGCATTTCGTTCTATACTTTCCAAGCGCTCAGCTATGTCATTGACGTGTATCGCAGGGATGCTTGGCCGCAAAAGAACCCGTTCTCTCTGGCGCTGTACATCTCCATGTTTCCACAACTGATTGCGGGTCCCATCGTGCGCTATCGCGATGTGGATGAACAACTTTCACAGCGTGAACACAAAGCTTCGGTCTTTGCGGAGGGAATCGACCGCTTTGTCTATGGCCTTGCCAAAAAAGTTCTGCTTTCCAATGTATTTGCACAAATCGCAGACGGCATCTTTCAGCGTCCGGCCGATGACCTGACCTTCCTGCTTGCGTGGTTTGGTGCCGCGGCCTACACACTGCAAATCTATTACGATTTTTCCGGTTACTCGGATATGGCGATCGGCCTTGGCAAAATGTTCGGGTTTCGTTTTCTGGAAAACTTCAATTATCCATATATCAGCCGCTCGGTCACCGAGTTCTGGCGTCGGTGGCACATGTCGCTTTCCACATGGTTCCGCGACTATGTGTACATCCCGCTCGGCGGCAATCGCTGCTCCGCCAAACGGCATATTTTTAACCTGCTGGTCGTTTGGGGGCTTACCGGTTTCTGGCATGGTGCAAACTTCACATTCCTCGCATGGGGACTTTATTTCGGCGTGCTGCTGATCATCGAGAAATACACCTTGACCAAAATTCTGGACAAGCTGCCGCGCGTCATCACCCATATTTATGCACTATTCTTTATCATTATTGGCTGGGTGCTGTTCCGCAGCGACTCCCTATCCTACGCGCTGGAATATTTGCAGGTCATGTTCCGTCCAAGCCTGACTGTTGATCCGATGATCGTCGAATATTGCCTGCGCTTCTGGCCTTATTTGCTGGGCGGCGTGATTCTATCGGCCCCATTGTACCAAGTGGTCGCACGGAAAAAAAACTTTTCCATCCTCAGCTATCCGCTGATTGCCGTGCTGTTTGTTCTTTGCGTGATGTCACTGCTCACCAACAGCTATAATCCGTTCATCTATTTCCGTTTTTGACAGGTGGTAAAATGATGAAATCCTTGCTCAAAATTTTTTTGTTCTGTGGCATGATCTTTTCGATCCCAGTCATAACGCTGCTCAAGGAGCCCGCCACATCCTCTTATTACGAAAACCGTACGCTTGCGGTTTTTCCGCCGTTTAGCATACAAGCGGTGATGGATGGAGACTATTTCTCTGAGGTGGAAACCTATATCAACGACCATTTAGCAGGCCGTAACATACTGCTCAAACTCAATACGCAAAAAGAACTTGCCCTGCATAATCCGGTAGTCAATGACACCGTCATCAGCGGGGATCTGCTGCTCCCCTATCATGGCACGGTTCTCGACCACTACAATGAAGAATCCATGGCACAGGAACTGGAAATGCTGCAAACACTGAATGGTTATTGCAGTGAACACGATATGCAGTTCCTATATGTTGCCATTCCAGAACAGAGCAATGCCTTCCGGGACCGCTATCCCAACTATTTAAGCAACTCCAGCTATGCGGACGATTCCCTCCGGACAGATTTCATAGATGGTTTGACAGCGCTTAATATTGACCACATCCAAATGGCCCAATACCTTTCAGCAGATTATGATAAATTTTACAGCAAAACGGACCATCACTATAACTTGTATGGCGCATACGAAACCTATCTGCGCGTGATGGGGTATATCAACGAAAACTATCTCACGGCGCCGATTACCACGGATTTGTCCATCACCCCGACCAGCACCCAATTCCTCGGCTCCCGAAACCGGAAGCTCTTCGGCTTGTTCCCTACGGATGACGCCTTATACACTTATACACTGGAAAAACCGGTTCCCTTTGAACGATATGATAACGGCAAATCGGTTGCTGCAACAGTGTTTAGCGAAAGCAATCAGAATGTGTACGGATACTACATGGGCGGAGATATTGCAGAAACCATCATCCGCACCAATCGCCCAGAACTGCCGGATGTTCTGGTTATTGGTGACTCCTTTACCAATGCGCTGGAAACCATTCTGTACACCTCGTTTGACGAGATGCGGAGCCTGGATTTCCGCTATTACACAGACAAATCCATTTTCGAGTATCTGGAAGACTATCATCCGGATATCATCCTGTATGTGCGCGATGACCTCTCCTATATTTTGACCACTGGAAACGGAGATCTGGGATAATCTGAAAAGGTTCTGCTTCTGCCTGTTTGCGCGGTTGGCATCCAATCGCGCAAACATCGCCAACACACTCAACCTCATGCTTGACAAGATACGCGAATTTTCCTATAATGAACCTTGTTCAAAAGGAGGTGTAGTACCATTCATTCTGCCATTACATCCAGAGACGAAATCCTGAAAACCAGCCGGGAACTCATTCAACAAAATGGCTGGACCGCCGTCAATATCCGCGCATTGGCCAGCGCCTGCGGCATTTCGGCTGGATCGATTTACAATTATTTTAACTCCAAGGCCGAACTGACTGCTTCCATTGTCGAAAGCATCTGGTGCGATATTTTTCATCCGCCTGCGGACACCGATCTTTTCTATGATACCTTAACGTGCGTGCGTTGGATGTACCAACGGATGGAGTACGGCGAAAAACAATATCCCGGTTTTTTTAATCTGCATTCTGCCGGATTTTTGGGCGAAGAAAAAGCAGATGGCAAAGCGCGGATGCAGCAATCCTGGCAACATATTCTGCATATGCTATACACGGTCCTGCTCCGCGACCCTCAAATCCGTCCGACCGCGTTTACAGTGAATTTTACAGCAGAACAATTTACAAATATTCTTTTTTCACTCATGCTGTCCGCTCTGATGCAAGGGACCTTTGACCCCTCCCCTGTATTGGAGGTTATTCGCCGGACTGTATATTAAAAAGCCCACCAAATCGTGGGATTTTTTAACCTCTAAGTTGAACAATGTTCATCATCAAATTGACTGAACCCTATGTCTTATCGAGTTATCAAGAAAGGAAAAAACATGCAAGCAATCGGAGAAACTATTTTTGATATTGCCTATCTGATTACCGTCATTTCCATCGGCATACATATGATACGAACCAGCTCCCAGCACAATCCGTTCCGATTATTTGGTCTAATGGCCGTTATTCTGGGATTTGGCGACGCGTTCCACCTTGTGCCGCGCGTCATCGCATTGTGTACCACCGGACTGGAAAACTACACCTCCCTTTT